>NZ_VMMT01000020.1:0-22485 GCF_013277355.1 Streptococcus sp. 1343 | reverse complement strand
TTCACGGGTGGTTATGACTCTTTTAAATATGATATAATAGGGCTTACAATACAAGAGAGGTTGCTGATGGCAATAGATATTAGTGAAGAGCAGTTGGCTAAGGAGTCTGCTGATTTATTAAAAATACTTTTAAAAGATAGAACAACAAAGAAAAATATAGTTTGGGCGACGCATTCTTATAACTTGTTAGGAAAAGGCTTTAGTCCTAGTGATAGTATTAGTCCAAGTAAGGTTACTGGAAACTATGCTAACTTGATTCAGCCCAGATCTGAAAAATCCAAGTATGAGCAAAAAGATCGTACAAAAATAAGGGCAGAAGTGTTTACACCAACTTGGTTGGTCGCAAAGCAAAATGGATATGTGGAAGCCGACCTTGAAGCTCTGGATCTTGAAGATTATATCCAAGTGCGATGGCTAGAAATTACCTGTGGTGAAGCACCTTATATGGTAACTCGCTATGATACAGTGATTGGTAAGGAAATTCCATTATCTGAACGAGTTGGTTTTGTTGATAGAAAATTGCAACGGATTAGTCGTGAGGTTTCAGATGAAGTCACATTTTATGAATTTGTAAAAAAAGCTTATCGAGCTTCTTATGGTTATGAGTACCAAGGGGACTCTCTACTTTTGGCGCGTGAAAATCTTTTGGCAACTTTTGAGGACTATTATCTAGCTAAGACTGGAAATCAACCAACATTAGAGCAGAAGAAAGAGATTGCAACTATCATCTCTTACAATGTCTTTCAGATGGATGGATTGAAAAAAAGTAGTCCTTATTCAGCTAAACAAAGGCAATCTCAACAATTGAGTTTGTTTGCGGATGAGCTAGAGGTCCAAGAAGTAGAAGAATCTAAAACCCATATCAAAGACTGGAAAAAGAATAGAATGATAGGTTTTGAGCGCCTATCTAGCGAGGAAAGTGAAATGAAATTTGATGTCGTGATAGGAAATCCGCCGTATCAGGAAATAGGAGAAGCTAGAGATGAGCCGATATATCACTATTTTATTGATGAAGCTTATAAAATCGCAGATAAATCTATACTAATCACCCCAGCAAGGTTTTTATTTAAAGCTGGTCAAACTCCTAAAAATTGGATGGAAAAGATGCTTGAAGACAAGCATTTAAAAGTTCAATTCTATGAACTTAAAAGCGGTAAAGTATTTACAGGAACGGATATTAAGGGTGGAGTAGCAATAACTTATCGTGATGTTGATAAAGATTTGGGACCAATCGGAGTATTTACTATTTTTGAAACTTTGAATGGTATTGTAAAAAAAATCGAAAAACATCCAGAATTTGAAACTTTTTCTGATTTAGTTTATCCTCAAGGTATTTATAGATTTTCAAATAAACTTTTTTCTGATTATCCAAATGCTGAAAAACTGCAAGGAAAAGGAACAAAAAATAAAATTGTTTCGAAATCACTAACTCAGTTAGATTTTGTTTTCAAAAACAAAGAAGAAAAAGACCATGTTGCTCTACTTGGAAGAATTGGCTCCGAACGTGTTTATCGATATATTAATAAAAAATATTTAGATTTACCGGAAACATTCGAAAATTATAATGTTTTTGTACCAGAAGCTAATGGAAGTGGTGCCTTAGGTGAAGTCTTATCAACACCCCTAATCGGGGAACCCCTAATCGGGCATACAGATACTTTTTTATCTATTGGTAATTTTAAAACAAAATTTGAAGCCGATGCTTGTATTAAATTTATTAAAACTAAATTCGCTAGAGTATTATTAGGTGTTTTGAAAGTTACTCAGCATAATTCACGCAAAACTTGGTATTACGTCCCCCTCCAAGACTTTACGGTCAATTCAGACATTGATTGGACACAATCAGTGGCTGATATTGACCGCCAGCTTTATCAAAAATATGACCTTTCTCCTGAGGAAATTTCCTTTATTGAGACTCATGTAAGGGAGATGGATTAGAAAAGTATTTTTATTTGACAAATAGCGCTCAGTGATCTATAATTGACACATAGGATTAGGTCAGGAAGCATACGATGCCCTGACCCTTTTTGTACTTATGAGATGAGAAAGTCATTTGTTAGATAAATTGACTTCGTTAGTAAACGTTCAAAAAAGGAATACTTATGCCAGTAGAAATAAAAACCTCAAAAGAGATTCATCCTAAAATCTATGCCTACACCACACCGACAGTAACCAGTAATGAAGGCTGGATTAAGATTGGGTATACAGAACGTGATGTCACACAACGTATCAAGGAGCAAACGCATACAGCTCATATAGCTACAGATGTCTTATGGACTGGTGATGCAGCTTATACAGAAGAGCCTGATAAGGGGAAAACTTTCAAGGATTATGATTTCCACCATTTCTTGTCTTTCCATGATGTAGAACGTCGTCCTAAGACGGAATGGTTCTATTTTAATGGAACTCCTGAAAAATCTAAAAATCTATTCGATAAATTTGTTCAGCATGATTTGTCTGGTTATCAACCTGGAAAAGGACAGGACTATACTCTGCGACAAGAGCAAGAAGAAGCAGTTGCTAAGACATTAGCTTATTTCCAAGAACATGCTGGAGGCAAATTTCTCTGGAATGCCAAACCACGATTTGGTAAAACCTTGTCTACCTATGACCTAGCTCGTCGAATGGAAGCTGTTAATGTCCTAATTGTAACAAACCGCCCTGCCATTGCTAACTCATGGTATGATGATTTTGAAACATTCATAGCAGGTCAGACGACTTACAAGTTTGTTTCTGAATCAGATAGCCTTAAGAGTCGTCCAACTTTGTCACGTAAAGAATTTGTTGGTATTTTAGATGACGATGTAAGACAACTTGCTTTTATCAGTCTCCAAGACTTGAAAGGTTCTGTTTATTTAGGTGGAGAGCACGATAAACTCAAATGGGTGACTGATCTGCATTGGGATTTGTTGGTTATTGACGAGGCTCATGAAGGAGTTGATACCTTTAAGACAGACCAGGCTTTTAACAAGATTCGACGGAATTTTACTCTGCATTTGTCAGGTACACCATTTAAAGCATTGGCAAAGGGAGAGTTTACCGAGGAGCAAATCTATAACTGGTCTTATGCTGATGAGCAGGCAGCCAAAACTATTTGGTCGCCTGAGCAAGAAGAGGAAAATCCATATGAAACCTTACCTCAGTTAAATCTCTTTACCTATCAAATGTCTCAGATGATTGGTGAAGAGCTAGAGAAAGGCGCTCAACTTGATGGTGAAAATATTGACTATGCTTTTGACTTGAGTGAATTTTTCGCTACAGATGATAAAGGTAAATTTATCCATGAGCAAGATGTCAAAAATTGGTTAGATACTCTGTCAAGCAATGAAAAGTATCCATTTTCAACCAAAGAACTTCGGAACGAACTCAAGCATACTTTTTGGCTGTTGGAGCGTGTAGCCTCAGCTAAGGCTTTAAAAGCACTACTAGAAGAACACCCCATCTATGAAAACTATGAGATCGTTCTAGCTGCTGGTGACGGACGTATGTCCGAAGAAGACGATAAAGTCAAACTCAAATCCTTGGACTTGGTTAGAAAAGCGATAGCAGGTAATGACAAAACCATTACCCTATCCGTCGGTCAATTGACGACAGGTGTCACTATCCCTGAGTGGACAGGTGTATTGATGTTATCGAATTTGAAATCACCTGCACTTTATATGCAGGCCGCCTTCCGTGCTCAAAATCCTTACTCATGGATCGATAACAAAGGAAATCACTTTCGCAAAGAAAGAGCCTATGTATTTGACTTTGCGCCGGAAAGAACCTTGATTCTCTTTGATGAGTTTGCCAACAACTTATCGCTTGCGACTGCAGGAGGCGGCGGGACTTCGACAACTCGTGAAGAAAATATTAGAGAATTATTAAACTTCTTTCCAGTTATTGCCGAAGACCGTGCTGGTAAGATGGTTGAAATTGATGCCAAGGCGGTTCTAACCATTCCTCGCCAGATAAAAGCTAGAGAAGTTCTTAAACGTGGCTTTATGTCCAATCTATTATTTGATAATATCAGCGGTATTTTCCAAGCTAGTCAAACAGTTCTAGACATTTTAAATGAGCTGCCAGTTGAAAAGGAAGGGAAGGTACAAGATAGTTCTGATTTATTAGACTTTTCAGATGTTACAGTAGATGATGAGGGAAATGCAGTAGTAGACCATGAAATTGTAGTTAATCAGCAAATGCGACTTTTTGGTGAAAAAGTTTATGGGCTTGGTGAATCTGTTGCTGAGTTAGTCACAAAAGATGAGGAACGAACTCAAAAACAATTGGCAAATGATTTGAGTAAGACAGTTTCTTCAGTGATTGTAGAAGATTTAAAAGCTGAATACAACCTTAAAACTCGGGAAACAGACCAAATCAAGAAGCAAATTACAGCAACATTTGATAATGAAATTCGAAAAAATGACATTGAAAGAAAAATTTCTGAAGCTCGTATCAAGCAAGAATTGCAGCAACAAATTAAAGAAGCAGATGATAAGGAGCAAAAGGATAAGATTCAAGAAGATTTGGATAAACGTTTAGAAGAAAATAAGCTCATTCACAAAGAAAAACTAGAGCAAACACTCAAAAAAGAAGTGGAAAAAATGCCTGAGAAGTTTATCGAACAGGTTGAGAGAAAACGTGTTGAGCAGTTGAAACAATCAGCTCAAGATGAGATTCGTGACCATCTTCGTGGATTTGCACGAACCATCCCAAGTTTTATTATGGCTTATGGCAATCAATCTCTAACACTTGATAATTTTGATACCTTTGTTCCTGAGCAAGTCTTCTTTGAGGTGACTGGTATTACGATTGATCAATTTCGTTATTTGAGAGATGGAGGACAAGATTTTGCAGGACATCTCTTTGATAAAGCAACATTTGACGAAGCTATTCAAGAATTTCTTCGCAAGAAAAAGGAGTTGGCGGATTATTTTAAAGACCAAAAAGAAGATATTTTTGACTATATTCCACCACAGAAAACCAATCAGATTTTCACTCCTAAACGGGTAGTGAAGAGGATGGTAGATGATCTTGAAAAAGAAAATCCAGGAATATTTGATGATCCATTTAAGACATTTATTGATTTGTACATGAAGTCTGGTCTCTATATTGCTGAACTTGTTAAGCGACTATATAATAGCGAAGGTTTGAAAGATGCATTTCCAAATTCTGAAGAACGCTTAAAACATATCTTAGAAAACCAAGTTTATGGATTTGCTCCGTCTGAGATTATCTATAACATTTCCACTAATTTTATATTTGGCAATCTTTCTAAAGATATCAGTAGGAAGAATTTTGTTTTAGTAGATACCATTCCAGCGGCTAAAGAAGGGCGCATTCAAAAGTTGGTTGATTCCTATTTTGAAAATAATTAAAAAGAAGGCTGAGTCAAAATTCTTTGAAATCAGAAAAAACGCATAAGATAAGGTATTGACAATCCTTGATATTATGCGTTTTATTGTGGGAAGATGTATAATGGATTGAAATAAGATATGAACAAATCAATTAGGAATTTAAAGCATTTTATAACAACGTTTTAGAGTGATAGGGTGCTATTTCAACTTCAACCTACTATAATACAGAAAAAAACAACTCCCTGATGATTCAAGGAGTTGTCTATAGTTAAATTAATTTTTAGAAGCTTCTTAGAATTCTGGATTTTTCCATGCTTCGTCAATAATAGCTTGCAATTCTTTAGCAGATGCTTGCATTTTTTGAGTTTCTGCATCGTTCAATGGAATGTTTACTGGACGAACGATACCGTGTGCTCCAACGATAGCTGGTTGACCGATAAAGACGTTCTCAATTCCGTATTGACCTTCTTGGAATACGGAAAGTGGAAGTACTGCGTTTTCATCGTCAAGGATTGCTTTAGTGATACGAGCGAGGGCTACAGCGATACCGTAGTATGTAGCACCTTTCTTGTTAATGATTGAGTATGCAGCGTCGCGAACAGAAATGAAGAGTTCTACAAGGTCAGCTTCATTCAAGTCACGGTTAGCTTGCAACCATTGTTCCAATTTTACACCGGCAACGTTAGCATGTGACCAAACGGCAAACTCAGAGTCACCGTGTTCACCCATGATATAGGCGTGAACTGAACGAGCGTCAACACCGATTTTTTCAGCAAGGGCTTGACGGAAACGAGCTGAGTCAAGTGAAGTACCTGAACCGATAACGCGTTCTTTAGGGAAACCAGAGAATTTCCAAGTTGAGTAAGTCAAAACGTCAACTGGGTTAGCAGCAACAAGGAAGATACCTTTGAAACCTGATTCAACAACTTGAGTTACGATTGATTTGTTGATAGCAAGGTTTTTACCTACAAGGTCAAGACGAGTTTCACCTGGTTTTTGAGGCGCACCTGCAGTGATCACAACAAGGTCAGCGTCTGCACAGTCAGAGTATTGAGCTGCATAGATTTTTTTAGGTGAAGTGAAGGCAAGGGCGTGACTAAGGTCAAGCGCATCACCAACAGCTTTTTCATGCAATTGTGGAATTTCGATAATTCCAAGCTCTTGTGCAATTCCTTGGTTAACAAGTGCAAAAGCGTAAGATGAACCTACAGCACCATCACCGACAAGGATAACTTTTTTGTGTTGTTTAGTTGAAGTCATTGTTCTAAACATCTCCTTAATTTTATTAGGGGATTTTCCCTAGACAACTTCATTCTATCACTTTTAAAAAACTTTGTCACGAATATGCCGTATAGTTCTCTATGTAAACGTTTTAGTGGTTTAGAGGCTGAAATAGATGGGAATTTATGGTATAATGTTGTTACTTACTAATTGTGAAATGAGGCATTTATTAATGCAGGATAAAAATTTAGTGAATGTCAATCTGACAAAGGAGATGAAGGCAAGCTTTATCGACTACGCCATGAGTGTTATCGTAGCGCGAGCTCTTCCTGATGTTCGAGATGGCTTAAAACCTGTTCACCGTCGCATTCTCTACGGAATGAATGAATTGGGTGTTACTCCAGACAAACCCCATAAAAAATCTGCTCGTATTACAGGGGATGTCATGGGTAAATACCACCCACACGGGGATTCCTCTATCTATGAAGCCATGGTCCGTATGGCTCAATGGTGGAGTTACCGTTACATGCTTGTAGATGGTCATGGGAATTTTGGTTCCATGGATGGAGATAGTGCTGCCGCTCAACGTTATACCGAGGCACGTATGAGCAAGATTGCTCTGGAAATGCTTCGTGATATCAACAAAAATACAGTTGATTTCGTTGATAACTATGATGCCAACGAACGGGAACCCTTGGTCTTGCCAGCGCGTTTTCCAAACCTTTTGGTTAATGGAGCAACTGGTATCGCGGTTGGGATGGCAACCAATATTCCACCTCATAATCTGGGTGAAACCATTGATGCAGTGAAGTTGGTCATGGATAATCCTGAAGTGACTACCAAGGACTTGATGGAAGTCTTGCCTGGACCAGATTTTCCAACAGGTGCCCTTGTCATGGGGAAATCAGGTATCCATAAGGCTTATGAAACAGGTAAAGGTTCGATTGTCCTACGTTCTCGTACAGAGATTGAAACGACTAAGACTGGTCGTGAGCGCATCGTTGTAACAGAATTTCCTTACATGGTTAATAAAACCAAGGTACATGAGCATATTGTTCGTTTGGTTCAGGAAAAACGTATTGAGGGGATTACAGCAGTACGTGATGAGTCAAACCGTGAAGGGGTTCGATTTGTTATTGAAGTCAAGCGTGATGCCTCAGCCAATGTTATCCTTAATAATCTCTTCAAGATGACCCAGATGCAAACCAACTTTGGTTTCAATATGCTGGCTATCCAAAATGGTATACCGAAAATTTTGTCTCTTCGTCAGATTTTGGATGCTTATATCGAGCACCAAAAAGAAGTAGTTGTTCGTCGTACACGTTTTGATAAGGAAAAAGCGGAAGCGCGCGCTCATATCTTAGAAGGTCTCTTGATTGCGCTAGACCATATCGACGAAGTGATTCGTATCATTCGTGCTAGTGAAACGGATGCGGAAGCACAAGCTGAGTTGATGAGTAAGTTTAAGCTTTCTGAACGTCAAAGTCAGGCCATCCTAGACATGCGTCTTCGTCGTTTGACAGGTTTGGAACGCGATAAGATTCAATCTGAGTATGATGACCTCTTGGCTCTGATTGCGGACTTAGCGGATATTCTTGCTAAGCCTGAACGTGTTTCTCAAATCATCAAAGACGAATTGGATGAAGTTAAACGTAAATTTTCCGATAAACGCCGTACAGAGTTGATGGTTGGACAGGTCTTGAGTCTCGAGGATGAGGACTTGATTGAAGAATCGGATGTCTTAATTACCCTTTCTAACAAAGGATACATTAAACGTCTGGACCAAGCTGAATTTACTGCTCAAAAACGTGGAGGTCGTGGTGTCCAAGGAACAGGAGTGAAAGATGATGACTTTGTTCGTGAGTTAGTGTCAACTAGCACCCATGATCATCTGCTCTTCTTCACAAATAAAGGACGAGTTTATCGTTTGAAAGGTTATGAAATTCCTGAGTATGGTCGGACTGCCAAAGGGCTACCAGTAGTCAATCTCTTGAAATTGGATGAAGACGAAAATATTCAGACGGTTATCAATGTTGAGTCTGATCGCAGTGATGATGCTTATCTCTTCTTTACAACCCGTCACGGTATTGTGAAGAGAACCAGTGTTAAGGAATTTGCCAATATTCGTCAAAATGGTCTCAAAGCGCTGAATTTAAAGGATGAAGATGAGTTAATCAATGTCTTGTTGGCGGAAGGAGATATGGATATTATCATTGGTACCAAGTTTGGTTATGCAGTTCGCTTTAATCAATCAGCCGTTCGTGGTATGAGTCGTATCGCCACTGGTGTGAAAGGTGTTAACCTTCGTGAAGGAGACACAGTTGTTGGTGCCAGCTTGATTACTGATCAAGATGAGGTTCTTATTATCACAGAAAAAGGATATGGTAAGCGTACAGTCGCTACTGAATACCCAACAAAAGGTCGTGGTGGTAAGGGAATGCAGACAGCTAAAATTACCGAAAAAAATGGCTTGCTGGCCGGTCTTATGACTGTTCAAGGGGATGAGGATTTGATGATTATCACTGATACAGGTGTCATGATTCGAACCAATCTTGCCAATATTTCACAAACAGGACGTGCAACTATGGGAGTTAAAGTAATGCGCCTGGATCAAGATGCTCAGATAGTGACTTTCACAACGGTTGCGGTGGCAGAAAAAGAAGAGGTTGGGACAGAAAATGAAACAGAAGGTGAAGAATAATGTCTCATAAAAATAATAAAAAGAAAAACAAGCGAAAAAATCTGCTGACAAATATCCTAGCAGGATTTCTGATATTACTGTCACTGGCTTTGATTTTTAATGCGCAAATTCGAAATATTTTCATAGTCTGGAATACCAATAAGTATCAAGTTAGCCAGGTATCAAAAGAAAAATTAGAAGAAAATCAGGATACAGAAGGCAATTTTGACTTTGATTCTGTCAAAGCTATCTCTTCGGAAGCTGTTCTAACTTCTCAATGGGATGCTCAAAAATTACCAGTTATTGGGGGAATTGCAATTCCTGAATTGGAAATGAATTTGCCGATTTTTAAAGGACTTGATAATGTTAATCTCTTCTACGGAGCTGGTACAATGAAACGCGAGCAAGTAATGGGGGAAGGAAATTATAGTCTAGCTAGTCACCATATCTTTGGTGTTGATAATGCTAATAAAATGTTATTTTCTCCTTTAGATAATGCTAAAAATGGCATGAAGATTTATCTAACCGATAAAAATAAAGTTTATACTTATGAAATACGTGAAGTCAAACGTGTGACACCGGATCGTGTTGATGAAGTTGATGATAGAGATGGGGTCAATGAAATCACATTAGTAACCTGTGAAGACCTTGCTGCTACAGAACGTATTATTGTCAAAGGTGATTTGAAAGAAACAAAAGATTATTCACAAACATCTGATGAAATTCTAACAGCTTTCAATCAACCATATAAACAATTTTATTAATACAAATCAGTGAAATCATGGATTTCACTGATTTTTTAAGATTTTCATAAAAATATAGTAAAATGAAATAAGAATAGGACGAATTGTTCAGGACAGTCAAATCGATTTCTAACAATGTTTTAGAAGTAGAGGTGTACTATTCTAGTTTCAATCTACTATACTTGCCAAAAGGTGTCGGTTCCATCTTTACCTTCCATGTCAAAGGTGGGGAGGCAGAAGCCCGCAAGGTCATTGATCATTTAGAAATCTTTTCTGACCTTGCAAACGTGGCAGATGCCAAGTCTCTTGTTGTTCATCCAGCAACAACCACTTACGGTCAATTGTCAGAAAAAGACCTAGAAGCAGCAGGTGTCACACCAAACCAACTTCGTTTGTCAATTGGTCTTGAAAATGTAGAAGATTTGATTGAAGACTTGCGCTTGGCCTTGGAGAAAATTTAAAGTAAAAGAAGATAAACAGTGGTTTTCGACTCGCTGTTTTTGATTTTCCTTCAGGCATGATATAATGGATAAAGAAGTCTAGAAAGAGGAACGATATGAACGAAATCAAATGTCCCAACTGTGGGGAAGTCTTTACAGTAAATGAAAGCCAGTATGCTGAACTTTTGTCCCAAGTGAGAACGGCAGAGTTTGATAAGGAACTACACGATAGGATGAGGCAAGAACTGGCCTTGGCTGAGCAAAAGGCTATGAATGAGCAACAGACTAAACTGGCTCAGAAGGATCAAGAAATTGCGCAATTACAGAGTCAGATCCAAAACTTTGATACAGAAAAAGAATTGGCCAAGAAAGAAGTTGAACAGACAAGCCATCAGGCCCTCTTGGCTAAGGACAAGGAAGTACAGGCTTTGGAGAACCAATTGGCCACTTTGCGTTTAGAGCATGAAAATCAACTGCAAAAGACCCTTTCTGACCTAGAAAAAGAACATGTTCAGGTCAAAAATCAGCTCCTCTTGCAAGAAAAGGAAAATGAGTTGTCTTTGGCTTCTGTTAAGCAAAACTATGAAGCCCAGCTTAAAGCAGCTAGTGAACAAGTCGAGTTTTATAAGAATTTTAAGGCTCAACAATCTACAAAAGCCATTGGGGAAAGCCTAGAACAGTATGCAGAGAGTGAGTTTAACAAGGTCCGTAGTTTCGCCTTTCCAAATGCCTACTTTGAGAAGGATAACAAGGTCTCTGCGCGTGGGTCTAAGGGAGACTTCATCTTCCGTGAGTGTGATGAAAATGAGGTAGAGATTATCTCCATTATGTTTGAGATGAAGAATGAAGCTGACGGAACAGAGAAGAAGCACAAGAATGCAGATTTTTACAAGGAATTGGACAAGGACCGTCGGGAGAAGAACTGTGAATATGCCGTTTTAGTGACCATGCTTGAGGCCGATAACGACTACTTTAACACAGGGATTGTTGACGTCAGTCACGAGTATGAAAAGATGTATGTGGTTCGTCCTCAATTTTTTATTCAGTTGATTGGGCTCTTACGTAATGCGGCTCTTAATTCTTTAAAATACAAGCAGGAGTTAGCGCTTGTTCGCGAGCAAAATATCGACATTACACATTTTGAGGAAGACTTGGATGCTTTTAAACTAGCCTTTGCTAAGAACTATAATTCAGCTTCGACCAACTTTGGAAAAGCTATTGATGAAATCGACAAGGCCATCAAACGCATGGAAGAGGTTAAGAAATTCCTGACCACATCTGAAAACCAACTCCGTTTAGCTAACAACAAATTGGAAGATGTCTCTGTTAAAAAATTGACCCGGAAAAATCCAACCATGAAAGCGAAATTTGAAGCATTGAAGGGGGAGTAGAAAGCAAAAATGAACGGTATTATCAACTTAAAAAAAGAAGCAGGAATGACCTCGCATGATGCGGTTTTTAAACTGCGTAAGATTTTGGGCACCAAGAAAATTGGTCATGGTGGGACCTTGGATCCAGATGTAGTGGGTGTTTTGCCCATTGCGGTTGGCAAGGCGACCCGCATGGTTGAGTTTATGCAGGACGAGGGTAAGATCTATGAGGGGGAAATCACTCTGGGCTATTCCACGACGACTGAGGATGCTAGTGGGGAAGTGGTCGCAGAAACCCCTGTTTTGTCTCCCTTGGATGAAAAGCTTGTTGATGAAGCGATTGCGAGCTTGACTGGGCCTATTACCCAGATTCCCCCTATGTATTCGGCAGTTAAGGTTAATGGTCGCAAGCTCTATGAGTATGCGCGTGCTGGTCAGGAAGTGGAGCGTCCAGAACGTCAGGTGACCATTTATCAATTTGAGCGAACAAGTCCGATTTCTTATGATGGCCAACTTGCCCGATTCACTTTTCGTGTAAAATGCAGTAAAGGGACTTACATCCGTACTTTGTCAGTTGATTTGGGTGAAAAGCTTGGTTATGCGGCTCATATGTCTCAGTTAACTCGTACTAGTGCTGCTGGCTTACAATTAGAAGACGCACTGACCTTGGAGGAAATTGCTGAAAAAGTAGAGGCTGGCCAATTGGACTTTCTCCATCCTATAGAGATTGGGACAGGTGATCTTGTCAAAGTTTTCCTAAGTCCAGAAGAAGCTACAGAAGTTCGCTTTGGTCGTTTTATTGAGCTAGACCAAACGGACAAAGAACTGGCTGCCTTTGAAGATGATACATTGTTAGCCATTCTAGAAAAACGGGACAAACTCTACAAGCCAAGGAAGGTTTTTAGCTAGATCCTTTAGGAATAAAAATCGGGTGATAGATAACAATTGCTTGATAAAACCCCATACTAATAGTAGAATGGGGTTGGGAATTATAATATTCCAATTGTTGCGAGTTGTAGATACTCAAATAATCTATATAGAAATTTAGAGGTGTGAAATGAAGCAATTTAAAATTCTTTCAGATAAATATTTAGAGTCCATTACAGGTTCTGGTGGGAACTTAGGCCCAGGAGTATATTGTGTAGACGTTAAAGGTCGAGCAAAATGCAGTATCAATCATGGAGAGTTTTGGGGGTACACGGGAAGTGTAGTAGTCAATGGCTGGATTAATTATGGTCCATGGGCACCTAGACCAGGATTTGGTGTGATAATTCCATGATGCAAAATGAGTTTCGAGAAAGGGTGGAGCAACTTCTTCAACAAAAAGAAATAAATGAAAATAGTGAGTTGAGTCACCTGTTTCGTCTTGCTATACAAAATTTAGACAGAAATGAAAAATACCAATCGGTCATGGCCAATTTGAGTCAAGGGTTGTCGCTTTACCTCATGACGCATCATTACCAGGCACCTAAGTCTGTCATTGATTTTGGTTTATGGATTGCCAAAGCTCCTAGCCAGGAAAGAGGGAGACTGGCTTTCTTGCAGATGCTTGCTCAAACCCTACAGGGCTTTCGTTAAAACTATCGAACATCAGAGGGAAGACTCTGGTGTTTTTTGCTGATGAGACTATAAATTTTGTAAAAAATGTGATAGAATAGACGACGGATAAAATAACGGAGGATAGCATGCAAAATAGACCAATCATTATTGGAGTGACAGGTGGTTCTGGTGGTGGTAAAACCAGTGTTTCAAGAGCCATTTTATCGCATTTTCTTGATGAAAAGATTTCCATGATTGAGCATGATTCATACTACAAGGATCAGTCTCATTTGACCTTTGAAGAGCGTATCAAAACCAACTATGACCATCCATTTGCCTTTGATACAGACTTGATGATTGAGCAGATGAAGGAATTGTTGGCAGGGCGTCCGGTGGACATTCCGACTTATGACTATACTGAACATACACGGAGCAGCAAGACCTATCGTCAGGAGCCTCAGGATGTCTTTATCGTTGAGGGCATTTTGGTCTTGGAGGACAAGCGCCTGCGCGATTTGATGGATATCAAGATTTTTGTGGATACGGATGATGATGTGCGCATTATTCGTCGTATCAAGCGCGATATGGAAGAACGTGGCCGTAGCCTTGATAGCGTTATTGACCAGTATCTAGGTGTGGTTAAACCCATGTACCATCAGTTTATCGAGCCGACTAAGCGTTATGCTGATATCGTCATTCCTGAGGGAGTCAGCAATACAGTAGCTATCGACCTGTTGACGACCAAGATTGCTAAGATTTTGGAAGAAGCTCGAAATAGCAAATAAACAGAATTGGAGGCCTTGCCTCCTTTTTCTATTTTTCCCTCATAATGGTACATAAATGGAGATTTTTAGGCATATTTTTGGTATAATAATACCCATGAAAGAGCAAGAAAATGAATAGTAGGTGGAGATGGAAAAGTATTTATCGGTAACAACTTTGACCAAGTATCTGAAAATGAAATTCGATAAAGACCCATACTTGGAACGGGTCTATTTAACTGGTCAAGTTTCCAACTTTCGTAAACGACCTACTCACCAATATTTCTCCCTAAAAGATGACCATGCAGTTATTCAAGCGACCATCTGGTCTGGGGTTTATCAGAAATTAGGTTTCGACCTAGAAGAAGGAATGAAAATCAATGTGATTGGGCGTGTGCAGGTCTATGAACCAAGTGGTAGCTACTCCATCATCATTGAAAAGGCTGAGCCTGATGGGGTTGGGGCGCTTGCGATTCAGTTTGAACAACTCAAGAAAAAATTGACAGAAGAAGGCCTGTTTCAAGAACGTTTCAAGCAAGCTCTGCCCCAATTTTCTAAGAGAATTGGTGTGGTAACCAGTCGCAGTGGAGCCGTTATTCGAGATATTATCACGACCGTCAGTAGGCGATTTCCAGGTGTCGATATTCTACTCTATCCAACTAAGGTTCAAGGTGAAGGTTCTGCGGAGGAAATTGCTAGAAATATTGCGCGTGCTAATCAAGGGGACGATTTGGATTTACTCATTATTGGTCGTGGAGGTGGTTCCATAGAGGATCTCTGGGCCTTTAACGAAGAAATTGTGGTACGAGCTATTTTTGAATCTCGTTTGCCAGTTATCTCTAGTGTGGGGCATGAGACGGATGTGACCTTGGCAGATTTTGTGGCAGATCGACGCGCTGCAACGCCAACAGCGGCGGCTGAACTAGCAACACCTGTGACCAAGTTGGATCTATTAGCTCATTTGCAAAATCAGGAAAAACGGATGGCAACGGCAGTCCGAAATGTCCTATCTAAGAAACAAGAAGCTTTGAAAAAATGCAGTCAGTCTGTTATCTTTAGACAACCAGAACGTTTGTATGATGGCTATATGCAACGCTTGGATCAACTGCAATTGCGTTTGAAACAAAGTTTGCGAACACGGATTTCTGATAACAAGCAATTAGTCCAAGCAAGGACGCATCAACTGGTTCAATTATCACCTGTTACCAAAATCCAACGCTATCAAGACCGTCTAGGCCAGTTGGATAAGCTCCTCCGTAGTCAAATGACGCTGGTTTATGATGCCAGGGTTGCTGAAGTCAAGAGACTTTCAGAAGCCTTGTTGATGTTGGATGCCAGTCGCATCGTGGCGCGTGGTTATGCTATTGTCAAAAAAGAAGAGTCCGTTGTAGATTCGGTTGAGAGTTTGAAGAAAAAAGACCAAGTAACGCTTTTGATGCGAGATGGTCAAGTAGAATTAGAGGTTAAAGATGTCAAAACAAAAGAAATTTGAGGAAAATCTAGCAGAACTGGAGACCATTGTCCAAAGTTTGGAAAATGGTGAAATTGCTCTGGAAGATGCGATTACTGCCTTTCAACAGGGCATGGTCTTGTCTAAAGAACTCCAAGCGACGCTGGACAAGGCTGAAAAGACCTTGGTCAAGGTCATGCAAGAAGACGGAACAGAAAGTGATTTTGAATGAAGAAGCAAGAAAAATTAGCTCTTGTCGAGTCAGCCTTGGAAGACTTTTATGGAGGCCAGCAGTTTGCCTCTAGTTTGCGAGAGTCTGTTCTCTATTCCATTCATGCTGGTGGCAAGCGTATTCGGCCTTTTCTCTTGTTAGAAGTTTTGGAAGCCTTGCAGGTGGCTATCAAACCTGCTCACGCGCAGGTGGCTGCAGCCTTGGAAATGATTCATACAGGGAGCTTAATTCACGATGATCTTCCAGCTATGGATGATGATGATTACCGTCGGGGACGATTGACCAATCATAAGAAATTTGGCGAAGCAATGGCAATTTTGGCTGGAGATGCTTTATTCCTAGATCCTTATGCCTTGATAGCGCAGGCAGATTTGCCAAGTCAGATTAAGGTGGACTTGATTGCCAACTTATCTCTTGCTTCAGGAAGTCTGGGTATGGTAGCAGGCCAGGTTTTAGATATGGAAGGTGAACACCAACATTTGTCTTTGGAAGAACTTCAGACCATTCATGCTAATAAGACTGGGAAACTACTAGCCTATCCCTTTCAAGCGGCTGCTATTATAGCCGAATTGGCACCTGAGATGCAGGTGAAGCTGAAAACTGTTGGTGAATTGATTGGACTTGCTTTTCAAGTTCGAGATGATGTACTGGATGTGACTGCCAGTTTTGAGGAGATCGGCAAGACACCTCAAAAGGATTTGCAGGCAGAAAAGTCAACCTATCCAGCCTTGTTGGGCTTGGAAGAGGCCATTGCCTTTTGTAACCAAACCCTGGATCAAGCTAATGCCAAATTAGACGACATTGCCCAGCAGGTTCCCTTTGAAACAGAATCAATTGTAAGTGTAGTAGAAAGTTTGAGAATCAATGGCTAAGGAAAGAGTGGATGTACTAGCTTATAAACAGGGCTTGTTTGAAACGCGAGAACAAGCCAAACGCGGCGTCATGGCTGGACTAGTCGTTGCAGTCCTGAATGGAGAACGGTTTGACAAACCAGGAGAGAAAATCCCGGACGACACTGAGTTAAAACTCAAGGGGGAGAAACTCAAGTATGTCAGCCGTGGTGGCTTGAAACTGGAAAAGGCCTTGCAGGTCTTTGATTTGTCAGTGGAAGGAGCTACAACGATTGATATCGGTGCCTCTACTGGAGGTTTTACCGATGTCATGTTGCAAAATGGTGCTGAACTTGTCTTTGCAGTTGATGTTGGTACCAATCAATTGTCTTGGAAACTACGCCAAGACCCACGAGTTGTCAGCATGGAGCAGTTTAATTTCCGCTATGCTGAAAAGACCGATTTCGAGCAGGAGCCGAGCTTTGCCAGTATTGATGTGAGTTTCATTTCCCTAAGTTTGATTCTTCCAGCCTTGCACCGTGTCTTGGCAGATCAAGGTCAGGTTGTGGCTCTGGTTAAACCTCAGTTTGAGGCAGGTCGAGAGCAGATTGGGAAAAATGGAATTATTCGAGATGCTAAGGTTCATCAACATGTCCTTGAATCTGTCACAGCTATGGCAGTAGAGGAAGGCTTTTCAGTCCTTGGATTGGATTTTTCTCCCATCCAAGGTGGACATGGAAATATCGAGTTTTTAGCGTATTTGAAAAAAGAAGAGTCAGCAAGCAATCAGGTTCTTGCTGAGATTGAAGAAATAGTAGAAAGGGCGCATAGTCAATTTAAAAATGAATAAAAAAGAGAGACTTGAAAAAATTAGACGATTTGTGACAGATTATCAAATCGGTACACAAGAAGAAATTGTAGAACATTTGAAAGAGGCAGGAATCACTGCCACTCAAGCAACGGTATCCCGAGATATCAAAGAGCTAGGCATTGTCAAAATTCCTTTGAGAGATAACACCTATGTCTATGAATTGCCAAAATCAATCGTAAAAAGTTTGCAACTAGCTGAATATAATATCGAATCGGCTCAATTGATGGACAAGATGATCAATCTCCAAGTTATTCCAGGAAATACAGCTTTTGTAAAAGCTCAGTTAATTGAGACTTTTGCGGATAAGATTTTCAGCTGTTTGGCTGATGATAGTTCGATTTTAGTCATGGCCAGAAGTGAAAGTCTAGCTGAGGAAATCTTTGAACAAGTAAAAAAATGGTAGGTCTATATGTTACTTGAAATTTCGATAAAAAACTTTGCCATTATTGAGGCTATTTCCCTCCATTTTGAAAAGGGGATGACAGTCCTGACTGGTGAAACAGGCGCAGGGAAGTCGATTATCATTGATGCCATGAATATGATGTTGGGAGCTCGTGCGACGACAGATGTTATTCGTCATGGTGCACCAAAGGCAGAGATTGAGGGGCTTTTCTCAGTTGAGAATAGTCGTCTTTTACAGGAAATTTTTGATGAGCAAGGTTTAGAATTAGGTGATGAAATTATCATCCGTCGGGAAATCTTGCAAAATGGTCGGAGTATTAGTCGTGTCAATGGCCAGATGGTTAATCTGTCTGTTTTGCGTGCTATTGGGCAACATCTGGTGGACATTCATGGTCAGCATGATCAAGAAGAGTTAATGCGTCCCCAACTGCATATTCAGATGCTGGATGAATTTGGTGATACAGCCTTTTGGGACTTGAAAGAAACCTATCAAACAAGTTTTGATGCTTATCGAAAAATGCGCAAGCAGGTTCTGGAAGTCAAGAAAAACCAACAGGAACACAAGTCTCGTATTGAAATGTTGGAATTTCAAATGGCAGAGATTGAGGCAGCAAACTTGCAGGCTGGAGAAGATTTGGCTCTCAATCAAGAGCGTGATAAACTTCTCAATCATAAAAATATTGCGGATACGCTGACAAATGCCTATAGTATGTTGGACAATGAAGATTTTTCAAGTCTAGCCAATGTTCGTTCAGCCATGAATGACATGGAAAGTGTTGAAGAGTATGACCCTGAATACCGTGAAATTTCAAGCTCTCTGTCTGAGACCTACTATGTCTTAGAAGACATTAGCAAACGTTTGGAAGCTATTATAGAGGACCTTGATTTTGATGGCAATCGTCTCATGCAGGTTGAGAATCGTTTGGATCTCCTTCATACTATTACCCGTAAGTACGGTGGGACTGTAGACGATGTCTTGCTTTATTTTGCCAAGATTACGGAAGAATATAATCTCTTGACAGGCAATAACCTTTCATCTGAGGACATGGAAGCAGAGCTTAAGAAATTGGAAGTCAATCTTGTTGATTTGGCTGGTCAACTTGCCTCTGCTCGTCATGACTTGGCTCAGCAGCTCGAAGCAGAGATTAAACAAGAACTGCAAGACCTTTATATGGAAAAAGCCCAGTTTCAGGTTCGTTTTAGCAAGGGTAAATTCAGCCGTGAGGGCAATGAAATGGTTGAGTTTTATATTTCAACCAACCCTGGTGAAGACTTTAAACCCTTGGTTAAGGTTGCTTCTGGAGGGGAATTATCTCGTCTCATGTTAGCCATTAAGTCTGCCTTTTCACATAAAGAAGGTAAGACCAGTATTGTCTTTGATGAAGTGGATACGGGAGTTTCAGGTCGTGTAGCTCAGGCTATTGCGCAGAAGATTCATAAAATTGGTCAGCATGGTCAGGTTCTGGCGATTTCTCATTTGCCACAAGTGATTGCGATTGCGGATTATCAATTCTTTATTGAGAAGATTAGTAATGACCATTCAACGGTTTCGACTGTTCGTCTCTTGACGGTCGAAGAGCGAGTGGAGGAAGTTGCTAAGATGTTGGCAGGTGATGATGTGACCGAAGCAGCCCTGACGCAAGCCAGAGAATTGTTGAGAAACAGAGAGAAATAAGATGCCTGACTATTATGTAATTGGAGATGTTCACGGAAAAGCTGGGATGCTGGAAGACCTTCTCAAAACCTGGGATGGTCAGACCCAGTTGCTCTTTCTAGGGGATTTAATTGACCGTGGTGAAGATAGTTGCCGTGTCCTTGAAATGGTCAAGGATTTAGTGGACAATCAAGGGGCTATCTGTTTATCAGGAAATCATGAGTATATGTTTTTGACTTGGCTAGATGATCCAGAAGAAAGCTATGACCACTATCGTCGTAATGGTGGTGATACAACTATTAACTCTATCCTAGGTCGTCCCTTGGATGCACCAGTTGACGGAGTGGAGGATGCCAAGCGTGTTGCTACTGAAGCGGCAGACTTGGTCAAATTTATTCGTCAAATGCCATTTGTGGTAGAGACAGACAAGTATATCTTCGTTCACGCAGGTATTGATCTGACCTTGGACGACTGGCATGAAACCACAGATTACAAGAAAGTATGGCTTAGAAAACCATTCCACGAAGCCGAAAATCATACTGGAAAAACCATTGTCTTCGGTCATACACCGGTCTATGGTTTGTTAAAGCAAGAGCGAGGTACAGCTGAGCTTTGGATGACAGAAAATGGTAAGATTGGAATGGATGGAGGAGCTGTTTATGGTGGTGTCCTTCACGGGATTGTCTTTACAGACCAAGGGATGACAGAACACCACTTTATCGAAAATGACGGCTTTGTCGCTGAAGATTAGTACTCCTAGCAGGGGATGGTCTTGTCAAAATATCAAAAACAATTTATAATAAATAGATACCCTGAAAGGAAGAGACTCATGAACTTAGAAGAATTGAAAAAACGACAGGAGAAGATCCGTAACTTCTCTATTATCGCCCATATTGACCACGGGAAGTCGACTCTAGCAGACCGCATTTTGGAAAAAACTGAGACAGTCTCCAGTCGTGAAATGCAAGCTCAGCTTTTGGATAGCATGGATTTAGAACGGGAACGTGGGATTACCATTAAGTTGAATGCCATAGAGCTCAATTACACTGCAAAAGATGGGGAGACCTATATCTTCCACTTGATTGACACGCCTGGACATGTGGACTTTACCTATGAAGTTTCCCGTTCGCTCGCTGCCTGTGAGGGGGCGATTTTGGTGGTCGATGCTGCCCAAGGGATTGAGGCTCAAACTCTTGCCAATGTTTATCTGGCCTTGGACAATGATTTGGAAATCATGCCAGTCATTAACAAGATTGACCTACCAGCTGCAGACCCTGAGCGCGTGCGTACAGAGATTGAAGATGTGATTGGTTTGGATGCCAGTGAAGCAGTTTTGGCTTCTGCCAAGGCTGGTATTGGGATTGAAGAAATTCTTGAGCAAATCGTAGAAAAAGTACCAGCACCAACGGGTGATGTGACGGCACCACTCAAGGCCTTGATTTTTGACTCAGTTTACGATGCCTACCGTGGGGTTATCCTCCAAGTGCGTGTCATGGATGGAGTGGTTAAACCTGGCGATAAGATTCAGCTTATGAGCAATGGCAAGACCTTTGATGTGACCGAAGTTGGTATTTTTACACCCAAAGCAGTTGGTCGTGATTTTCTTGCGACTGGTGACGTTGGTTATATTGCAGCTTCTATCAAGACGGTTCAGGATACTCGTGTGGGTGATACCGTTACCTTGGCAACCAATCCTGCAACAGAGCCATTACATGGTTACAAACAGATGAATCCTATGGTCTTTGCGGGTCTCTATCCAATCGAGTCAAACAAGTACAATGACCTGCGTGAAGCCCTTGAAAAATTGCAACTGAATGACGCTAGTCTTCAGTTTGAACCAGAAACATCTCAGGCACTTGGATTTGGTTTCCGTTGTGGATTTCTTGGACTTCTCCATATGGATGTTATCCAGGAACGTTTAGAGCGTGAATTCAATATTGACCTCATCATGACAGCTCCGTCTGTTATTTACAAAGTTAATTTGACCGACGGTGAGTCTATGGATGTGTCTAACCCATCTGAGTTTCCAGACCCAACTAAGATTGCGACCATTGAAGAGCCTTATGTCAAGGCGCAAATCATGGTACCACAGGAGTTCGTCGGAGCAGTAATGGAGCTAGCTCAGCGTAAGCGTGGGGACTTTGTGACTATGGACTATATTGATGATAACCGTGTCAATGTTATCTATCAAATTCCTCTTGCTGAAATTGTCTTTGACTTCTTTGATAAACTTAAGTCTTCGACACGTGGTTATGCAAGCTTTGACTACGAATTGTCAGAATATCGCCCATCTAAGCTGGTCAAAATGGATATCCTTCTTAACGGAGACAAGGTGGATGCTCTCAGCTTTATCGTTCACAAGGACTTTGCCTACGAACGTGGGAAACTCATTGTTGATAAGCTCAAGAAAATCATCCCTCGCCAACAATTTGAGGTTCCAATCCAAGCAGCAATTGGACACAAGATTGTCGCTCGTACTGATATTAAGGCCCTTCGTAAGAACGTACTTGCTAAATGTTATGGTGGTGATGTTTCTCGTAAACGTAAACTCCTTGAAAAACAAAAAGCTGGTAAGAAACGTATGAAAGCTATTGGATCAGTTGAAGTCCCACAAGAAGCCTTCCTCAGCGTCTTGAGCATGGATGAAGAATAAGTTATCAGAAATGCCTTTCCTTGTTCACAGGAAATGTATATAAGAATCAATAGTAAAGCAGGCTTTAATGGCCTGCTTTTTTATAAACTATCAAGAAATCGGAGAAAATAATGGTATAGTAGATTGAAACTAGAATAGTACACCTCTNNAGAAATAGATTTGACTGTCCTGATAGATTTGCCCTGTTCTTATTTTTTCATTTCACTATAAAATTTTAAATTTGTGACCATATCTTGACTGTATTTTCCTCTCTTTTTCGAATAAATAAATAGAATAATCAAATCTAGATTAAAAAATGTGCTA
>NZ_VMMT01000002.1:0-12648 GCF_013277355.1 Streptococcus sp. 1343 | reverse complement strand
GGGATAGACCGTTTTAAGTCTGACACTGGAAATAAGAATCGTCAGAGGAAGGGATAGCGAAATCGTGGCTCTACGAACAGGAAGGTGATAGTAAGGCGTATATAGCGGATAAGGGGGCCAGAAACTCTAAAGTCCAAAAAGGTAGTCGTAACCCATATGCGTAAATCACGAGAGTAATTGAATTCGGACTAAGGTTTGTGTGAAAAAGATAAATCTTTCTAGAGTCTAAAGACTCTGCGTCAGATTTCCTATTTTCACTCTAACCTTTTAACGTCCTCATATCTTGTATAAACGAGGAAAGATGTACGACTTATCCCGTGAGATCTCATGAGCGCTGAAAGCGTAGTAACAAGGAATCATGAGAAGTCAGCCGAACCCATAGTAGTGAGGAAACTTCTGTAATGGAAGTGGAGCGAAGTGAGGAATCGTCAAACGGTAGGGGATAGGCTGTTTGAAGGATGCTATGAGAAAGATAGGGTAAGGTGAAATTATAGCGGGATGAAATAAGATATGAACAAATTGATTGGGGGGGATTAAATGAATTTATAGAAATCTTTTAGCAGTCATGGTGTCCTATTCCAATTTCAAAATGCTATAAATACGAACAAATTGATTGGGAAATTCAAATCGCTTTTTATCAATGTTTTAGAAGATACAGTGCCCTAGTTCAACTTCAATATACTATAAAAGAACAGATGGAAGCAATTATGATTTACTTCTATCTTTAAAATAAATGGTCTGATAGGAAAAATGTGTCCTCTCATAAAATATAGGATAGTACGGATGGAAGGCTTTTGTAGACTGGAGGACGAAGGAGTTTAGAAACTCTCGTTAAAAGTTAGTTGAGTCGGAGTATGGTGGTGTAAATCATTATCAAAAATTATTTCCAAATCGAAATAGTTGACAATTAGAACGATGAGTGTTACAATTATTTTATTCATTTCGATATCGAAATAAATTGGAGGTGTTATGAAAGATAGTCATTTGCTAGCCCATCATATTCGTTTGTTGAATGGGCGGATTTTTCAAAAGTTACTGAGTCAAGATCCTGAGGCTCTTTATAGGGGTGAACAGGGCAAGATTTTAGCGGTTTTATGGAATAGTGAAACTGGCTGCGCAACTGCGACAGATATCGCGCTTGCGACTGGGCTTGCGAATAATACGCTGACAACTATGATAAAAAAGCTAGAGGAACAAAAGCTTGTAATTGTTAGTCCGTGTGGAAAAGACAAGCGTAAGAAGTATTTAGTTTTAACGGAGTTAGGCAAGTCCCAGAAAGAAGTGGGGCATCGTGTCAGTCAGAAATTGGATACTATCTTTTACAAAGGATTTTCAGAGGAAGAAATTCACCAATTTAAAGGTTTTCAAGAAAGAATTTTGGCGAATCTGAAAGAGAAGGCAAAAGAGGATTAAAATAGATCAAATTAGCTGTTTATAAGTAAAGGCCGCTTTCGACTTTGTTTTCCAACTCTTAGGACAAGGAAACTATGTGGTTAGTTATGGTCAGACTCAGATTGATGGCCTTGCTTATGCCCAGTACAATATCTTCCGTTTAGAAAATGGAAAAATTGTAGAGCATTGGGACAATAAGGAAGTCATGCTTAAGGTAGAAGACATGACCAATCGAGGAAAGTTTTAAAATGAGGACAAAGAATGATTGAATACAAAAATGTAGTCTTGCGCTACACAGAAAAAGATGTCTTGAGAGATGTCAATTTACGGATTGATAATGGGGAATTTATGGTTTTAGTTGGGCCTTCTGGATCCGGTAAGACGACCATGATTAAGATGATTAACCGTCTCTTGGAACCGACTGATGGAAATATTTATATGGATGGCAAGCGCATCAAAGACTATGACGAGCGGGAGCTTCGTCTGTCTACTGGTTATGTTTTACAGGCCATTGCTCTCTTTCCCAATCTAACGGTTGCGGAAAATATTGCCCTGATTCCTGAGATGAAGGGCTGGACTAAGGAAGAAATTGCTCAGAAAACAGAAGAGCTCTTGGCTAAGGTTGGTTTACCAGTAACCGAGTATGGGCATCGTTTACCGAGTGAATTATCTGGTGGAGAACAGCAACGGGTCGGTATTGTCCGTGCCATGATTGGTCTGCCTAAGATTCTCCTCATGGATGAGCCGTTTTCAGCCTTGGATGCTATTTCGAGAAAACAGTTGCAGGTTCTGACGAAAGAATTGCATAAAGAATTTGGGATGACAACTATTTTTGTAACCCATGATACGGATGAAGCTCTGAAATTGGCGGACCGTATTGCTGTCTTGCAGGATGGAGAGATTCGTCAGGTGGCGAATCCCGAGACCATTTTAAAAGCTCCTGCAACAGACTTTGTAGCAGACTTGTTTGGAGGTAGTGTTCATGACTAATTTAATTGCAACTTTTCAGGATCGTTTTAGTGATTGGTTGACAGCTCTATCTCAACATTTGCAGTTGTCACTTTTGACCCTGTTACTAGCTATTTTTATCGCGATTCCCTTAGCGGTATTTCTTCGTTATCATGAAAAGATGGCGGACTGGGTCTTGCAGATTGCAGGGATTTTCCAGACCATCCCCTCATTGGCCTTGTTGGGACTCTTTATCCCCTTGATGGGAATTGGAACCTTGCCTGCATTGACAGCTCTAGTGATCTATGCGATTTTTCCGATTTTGCAAAATACCATCACTGGACTCAAGGGAATTGATCCGAGTCTGCAAGAGGCTGGGATTGCCTTTGGGATGACCAGATGGGAACGTCTCAAGAAATTCGAAATTCCACTGGCCATGCCGGTTATCATGTCTGGGATTCGGACTGCAGCTGTCTTGGTTATCGGTACGGCAACCTTGGCTGCCTTGATTGGTGCAGGGGGACTGGGTTCCTTTATCCTTTTGGGAATTGACCGTAATAATGCCAGTCTGATTTTGATTGGGGCACTTTCTTCTGCAGTGCTAGCCATTGCCTTTAACTTCCTACTAAAAGTGATGGAAAAAGCAAAATTGCGGACGATTTTTTCTGGTTTTGCCTTGGTGACCTTATTGCTTGGTTTGTCTTATAGTCCAGCTCTTTTGGCTCAAAAAGAGAAAGAGAACTTGGTCATTGCTGGGAAATTGGGTCCAGAACCAGAAATTTTGGCCAATATGTATAAGTTACTGATTGAAGAAAATACCAGTATGACTGCGACTGTTAAACCGAATTTTGGGAAAACAAGCTTTCTTTATGAAGCTTTGAAAAAAGGCGATATTGACATTTATCCTGAATTTACAGGAACGGTGACTGAAAGTTTACTTCAACCATCACCGAAAGTAAGTCATGAGCCAGAGCAGGTTTATAATGTGGCGCGTGATGGCATTGCCAAACAGGATCATCTAGCTTATCTCAAACCCATGTCTTATCAAAATACCTATGCTGTAGCTGTTCCGAAAAAGATTGCTCAAGAATATGGCTTGAAGACCATTTCGGACTTGAAAAAAGTGGAAGGGCAGTTGAAGGCTGGATTTACTCTCGAGTTTAATGACCGTGAAGATGGAAATAAGGGCTTGCAATCAATGTATGGTCTCAATCTTAATGTGGCGACCATGGAACCAGCCCTTCGCTATCAGGCTATTCAGTCAGGTGATATTCAAATCACGGACGCCTATTCGACTGATGCGGAATTGGCGCGTTATGATTTACAGGTCTTGGAAGATGACAAGCAACTCTTCCCACCTTATCAAGGGGCACCACTCATGAAAGAAGCTCTTCTCAAGAAACACCCTGAGTTGGAAAGGGTTCTTAATAAATTGGCTGGTAAGATTACTGAAAGCCAGATGAGCCAGCTCAACTATCAAGTCGGTGTTGAAGGCAAGTCAGCGGAACAAGTAGCCAAGGAATTTCTACAAGAACAAGGTTTGTTGAAGAAATGATGGGGTAGAGACTTTAAACATACTGAACTCAACTTCCTTAAACGACTAGATAAAAGAATGCTCAGACAATTTCGTCTGGGCTTTTTTGATGTGAGAATGACTGAATGTCACTTAAAATGGAAAGAAAGAGAAAATTTTCATGATTTTCTAAAATTTTACTGTAAAGACAGTTGACTATTCATAAAATAGGTGTATAATATTTTGTGAACTACTTAACAAATAAGGGGTTTCAGCTCATGTCGACTAAGGTTAGAAATCTTGTGTATAGGCAGTTCATTATCTAATAGAGCGTTGCGTCCGAAAGTCTATCCAGACACGGCTCTTTAAAAACAAAAGGAGAAATGATGCATACTTATTTGCAAAAGAAAATTGAAAATATCAAAACAACCCTAGGTGAAATGTCAGGTGGTTACCGTCGTATGGTTGCGGCTATGGCTGATTTAGGATTTTCAGGAACTATGAAGGCTATCTGGGATGACCTCTTTGCCCATCGTAGTTTTGCCCAGTGGATTTATTTGCTGGTTTTAGGAAGTTTTCCTCTCTGGCTGGAGTTGGTTTACGAACATCGTATTGTTGACTGGATTGGGATGATTTGTAGCTTGACAGGGATTATCTGTGTAATCTTTGTATCGGAAGGTCGAGCAAGTAATTATCTTTTTGGCTTGATTAACTCTGTTATTTACCTTATTTTGGCCCTACAGAAAGGCTTTTATGGTGAGGTGCTGACGACACTTTACTTCACAGTCATGCAGCCAATTGGACTTCTAGTTTGGATTTATCAGGCACAGTTTAAGAAGGAAAAGCAGGAGTTTGTCGCGCGTAAACTGGACGGCAAGGGCTGGACAAAGTATCTTTCCATTAGTGTGCTTTGGTGGTTGGCCTTTGGCTTCATTTATCAGTCTATTGGTGCCAATCGTCCCTATCGTGATTCAATCACAGATGCAACCAATGGGGTAGGGCAAATCCTCATGACAGCTGTTTACCGTGAACAGTGGATATTCTGGGCGGCTACCAATGTCTTTTCAATCTATCTCTGGTGGGGAGAAAGCCTGCAAATTCAAGGGAAATATCTAATTTATCTCATTAACAGTCTAGTTGGTTGGTATCAATGGAGCAAGGCAGCTAAGCAGAATACTGATTTACTTAACTAGGAAAAGATGTTTGAAAGTGCTGTTTTGAGATTTCGATTAAAACAGATATAGTTGATAATCAAGGATTTATAGTATGAAAAAGAGGATCGGCGGGTCCTCTTTTGTTGTTGAAAAGATAAAAAACTCAGTAACCTAGAAATAAGACAACTGAGCTTTACTCTATATTCAATTTTTAGGAATGAGAAGGTCTAGATAAAATTGGACAACTTCCTGGTCTGTGAAATCTTGACCTTTTTTGAGCCACCAGGTCAATGTCTCGATAAAGTTGGACATGACCAAGTGTTGGAGGTAAGAAGTAGGCAGATTAGGGTGGGCTTCTTTTAAATTATCAGCTAGCACGGAATAGACATGGTGTTCTAGCTCTTTATGGAGTTGACGGAGGAAGTAGTCATTTTTGGAAAATAGCAGACTGGTGATATGGTCTTGGTTTTTATGAAAATGGAGAAAGAGGTGGGCGAGGTAGTCCTCGGTTGAAATGGCTTGCTCTCTTTCAAAAAGATGATGGAAGAGGTAGCGGCAGAGCTGGTCCAGAAGAAGCTCCTTACTCTCATAGTGACAGTAAAAGGTGGATCGTCCCACATCTGCGAGATCAATGATATCCTGAACAGTAGTGGTCTCGTAGCCCTTAGCATTCAAAAGTTGTATAAAAGCTTGATAGATGGCTTTTTTGGTTTTGCTGATACGGCGGTCAATGTTAGTCATATGGACACTTAAGGCAAATTGTTCAGAACTGAATAAAGCTGACCTTTTGCTTCTATCCTTTCTTTGAGTTTTAGTGGATAATGATAATGAACAAGGTGTTCATAAATCTATTATAACAAAGGAATGAGAAATATGAAGGCAAAATATGCTGCTTGGGTGGCTTTTTTCTTAAATTTGACTTATGCCATTGTTGAGTTTATTGCAGGTGGAATATTTGGTTCTAGCGCTGTTCTTGCTGACTCTGTGCATGACTTGGGAGATGCGATTGCAATTGGAATATCAGCTTTTTTAGAAACAATCTCCAATCGTGAAGAAGACAATCAGTACACCTTGGGCTATAAGCGGTTTAGCCTGCTAGGAGCCTTGGTAACAGCTGTGATTCTCGTAACGGGCTCTGTTCTAGTCATTTTGGAAAATGTCACGAAGATTTTGCATCCGCAACCAGTCAATGATGAGGGGATTCTCTGGTTAGGAATTATTGCGATTACTATCAATCTGTTAGCGAGTCTGGTGGTTGGTAAGGGAAAGACAAAGAATGAGTCTATTCTGAGTCTGCATTTTCTGGAAGATACGCTAGGGTGGGTAGCTGTTATCCTGATGGCGATTGTTCTTCGATTTACGGACTGGTATATCCTAGATCCTCTTTTGTCCCTTGTCATTTCTTTCTTTATTCTTTCAAAAGCCCTTCCACGTTTTTGGTCTACACTCAAGATTTTCTTGGATGCTGTGCCAGAAGGTCTTGATATCAAGCAAGTAAAGAGTGGCCTGGAGCGATTGGACAATGTGGCCAGCCTTAATCAGCTTAATCTCTGGACTATGGATGCTTTGGAAAAAAATGCCATTGTCCATGTTTGTCTAAAAGAAATGGAACATATGGAAACTTGTAAAGAGTCTATTCGAATTTTCCTAAAAGATTGTGGTTTTCAAAATATTACCATTGAAATTGATGCTGACCTAGAAACTCACCAAACCCATAAGCGAAAGGTGTGTGACTTGGAACGGAGTTATGAGCATCAACATTAGAAAAAAGTGAAAAATACTTGGGTACTATCTTATTTGGAATAGAGTAATTTCTTTATTATTTAAATATTTCAAAAATTGGTAAGAGAAGAGCATTGTATAAACTCCAGATATATGATTGTTAATGATAAAAATTTTTCGATTAGGTGCAAAATGCTTGACTTGGAGTCAACTCAAAGTTATATAATAAGATAAGTGAGTTAGAGTAGCTTAAACTCAGTGAATGAAAGGAGAGGAGGTTAGCCTATGAATATTAAATCTGCCAGTGATTTGTTGGGAATTTCAGCGGATACGATTCGGTATTATGAACGGGTTGGTCTTGTGCCACCGATTACTCGTACTGCAACTGGGATTCGTGATTTTCAAGATCAGGATATAGAAGCGCTGGAATTTATTAAGTGTTTTCGTTCGACAGGTGTCTCTGTAGACAGTTTAGTTGACTATATGTCGCTCTACCAAAAGGGGGATGAAACGCGAGAGGAGAGGCTTGGTATTTTAGAAGAGGAAAAGAAAAAATTAGAGGAGCGCTTGTCTCAGTTACAGACGGCTTTAAATCGCTTAAATCTCAAAATTAAACTTTATAAGGAAGGAAAATTTTAAATGAAATCAGCAGTATATACAAAGGCAGGTCAGGTTGGACTTGCTAGCATTGAACGTCCGCAAATAATAGAAGCGGATGATGTGATTATTCGTGTGGTTCGTGCGTGCGTTTGTGGTTCAGATTTATGGAGGTACCGTAATCCAGAAACGAAAGCTGGACACAAAAATAGTGGACACGAAGCGATTGGGATTGTTGAAGAAGCTGGGGAAGCCATTACGACGGTGAAACCAGGTGATTTTGTGATTGTCCCTTTTACACATGGATGTGGTGAGTGTGATGCCTGTCTTGCTGGATTTGACGGTTCTTGCGACAATCATATTGGCAATAATTTGGGGGGTGATTTTCAGGCAGAATATATTCGCTTCCACTATGCAAACTGGGCGCTGGTTAAAATCCCTGGTCAACCTTCTGACTATACAGAAGGGATGCTCAAGTCCCTTTTGACTCTTGCAGATGTCATGCCGACAGGCTATCATGCGGCGCGTGTTGCAAATGTTCAAAAAGGGGACAAGGTTGTTGTTATCGGTGATGGGGCTGTTGGTCAATGTGCTGTCATCGCGGCTAAGATGCGTGGAGCATCACAAATTATCCTTATGAGCCGTCATGAAGACCGTCAAAAGATGGCTATGGAGTCAGGTGCGACAGCTGTTGTTGCAGAACGTGGTCAAGAAGGAATTACCAAGGTGCGTGAAATCCTCGGTGGAGGAGCAGACGCAGCACTTGAATGTGTTGGTACGGAGGCTGCTATAGAACAGGCGCTAGGTGTTCTTCATAATGGAGGGCGTATGGGCTTTGTAGGAGTCCCACACTATAATAATCGTGCTCTTGGTTCGACATTTATTCAAAATATCTCTGTAGCAGGTGGGGCAGCTTCTGCTACAACATACGATAAGCAATTTTTACTAAAAGCCGTCCTTGATGGTGATATCAATCCAGGTCGCGTCTTTACTTCAAGTTATAAACTGGAAGATATCGACCAAGCCTACAAAGATATGGATGAACGTAAGACAATTAAGTCTATGATTGTAATCGAATAAAAAACGAATAGGAGTTTTAGAACTCTATTCGTTTTTTATGTTATCCTATTCTTGATTTAGGGTACTTTCTCTTAATGTCAGTTTGGTTCCCAACATGGTCAGGCTAGGTATTTTCCGACCATGGAGTACTTCTTTGTTAAGAATATCCATACCTGCTCGGCCCATTTCTTCAGTATAAACCGTGATGCTAGAAAGGGGAGGATAAACCTGTTTGGTCAGACTAGTGTCGTTAAAGGAAATGAGGGTGACACGATCTGGCAGGCTGATTCCAGCCTCTTGAAGGGCACGGAGGGCGCCGATAGCTAAACTATCGCTAGCTGCAAAAAATGCTGGTGGGAGTTGGTCTCCCAAACTCTGAATAGCCTCCTTCATCAGGTCATAACCAGACTGGGCAGTAAAGCTTCCTTGAAAGACCAGTTCATCATGATAGATTCCTTTTGTTTGACTGTAGTTCTTAAAGTTTTCCAGACGCTTGTCCTGAATGATTTCTTCTTGATCAGTTGTTTCTTCAAGACCTGTTAGAATCCCAATGCGATTCAGCCCTTGACTGAGGAAATAATCGACAACCTGTTTCATAGCAGTGTAAAAGTCCGTAATAATGCAGGTATGTCCCATGGAAAGTGTATCACTGTCTAGAAATACAAGAGGCTTTTGGTATTCTTCAAAGGCAGAAATCTGAGCTCGACTAAATTTTCCGATACAGAGAATCCCAATCACTTCCTCGCTCAGTGTAAAAGGATGGTCATTAAAATAGCGCAAGATATCATAGTCCAACTCTTGGGCTCTTTTTTCTATGCCTAGGCGAATCTGGTAGTAGTAGAGGTCGTCCAGCTCCCCTTGTTCGCTGACCCATTGGATAATGGCAATCTTTTGCTTGGGCTTGTGGGACTCGCCTGTCTTGAGGTGCTTAGTGTAGCCCAACTCTTCAGCAACGGTTAAAATACGGTGTCTGGTTTCTTCTGTGACAGATAGGCTCTGATCGCGGTTGAGGACACGGGATACGGTCGCGATAGAAACAGAGGCTAGCTGTGCAATGTCTTTTAAGGTAGCCATAAATCCTCCTTGATTAGGTTAGTATATCATATTTTTCTGCTTTTTACCGATAGTTTAGTAAAATTTTAGTAAAAAGGATTGACCTTGGAAAATCCCTTGGATACAATAGAAGAAAACGATTACACGTTAAGGTGACTTAACGGACAGTAAAAGGAGAAATCATATGATACAACATCTTACTGCTGAAGCTCTTCGTAAAGACTTTCTTGCTGTTTTTGGTCAAGAAGCAGATCAAACCTTCTTTTCACCAGGTCGTATCAACTTGATTGGTGAGCACACAGACTATAATGGTGGACATGTATTTCCAGCAGCCATTTCCTTAGGAACTTATGGGGCTGCTCGCAAACGTGATGACCAAGTCTTGCGTTTCTACTCAGCTAACTTTGAGGACAAGGGCATTATCGAAGTGCCTTTAGCGGACCTCAAATTTGAAAAAGAGCACAACTGGACTAACTATCCAAAAGGGGTTCTTCATTTCTTGCAAGAAGCTGGGCACGTGATTGATAAAGGTTTTGATTTTTATGTTTATGGGAATATCCCAAATGGTGCTGGCCTGTCTTCTTCAGCATCCTTGGAGCTCTTGACAGGAGTCGTGGCAGAGCATCTCTTTGATTTAAAATTAGAGCGTCTCGATTTGGTTAAAATCGGAAAACAAACAGAAAACAACTTTATCGGAGTCAACTCTGGTATCATGGACCAGTTTGCTATTGGTATGGGGGCCGATCAACGTGCTATTTACCTTGATACCAACACCTTAGAGTATGATTTGGTGCCACTTGATTTGAAGGACAATGTCGTTGTTATCATGAACACCAACAAACGCCGTGAATTGGCGGACTCTAAATACAATGAACGTCGTGCTGAGTGTGAAAAAGCAGTGGAAGAATTGCAAGTGGCTTTGGATATTCAGACCCTGGGTGAATTGGACGAGTGGGCCGTTGACCAATATAGCTATTTGATTAAAGATGAAAATCGTTTGAAACGTGCTCGCCATGCTGTGCTTGAAAACCAACGTACCCTGAAAGCTCAAGCAGCCCTTCAAGCAGGTGATTTGGAAACATTTGGTCGTTTGATGAATGCGTCACACGTTTCTCTGGAGCATGATTATGAAGTAACTGGTTTGGAATTGGATACTCTTGTTCACACAGCTTGGGCACAAGAAGGAGTTCTCGGTGCTCGTATGACAGGGGCTGGTTTTGGTGGCTGTGCCATTGCCTTGGTTCAAAAAGATACTGTTGAGGCCTTTAAGGAAGCTGTAGGCAAACACTACGAGGAAGTAGTTGGATACGCTCCAAGCTTCTATATCGCTGAAGTTGCAGGTGGCACTCGCGTCCTTGACTAGTCAAAAGGAGGCTCTATAGTGATCTTAGTAGATAAATTTGTAACACATGTCATTTCTGAAAGTTCATTTGAGGAAATGGATCGAATCTACCTGACCAATCGTGTTTTGGCACGAGTGGGAGAAGGTGTTTTGGAAGTTGAGACCAATCTGGATAAATTGATTGACCTCAAGGACCAGCTAGTTGAGGAAGCCGTTCGATTAGAGACGATTGAGGATAGTCAGACTGCGCGTGAAATCCTTGGTACTGAATTGATGGACTTGGTGACTCCTTGTCCAAGTCAGGTCAATCGTGACTTTTGGGCAACCTATGCCCAGTCACCAGAGCAGGCGATTGCGGACTTTTACCAACTTAGCCAGAAAAATGACTACATCAAACTCAAGGCTATTGCTAAAAATATCGCTTATCGTGTTCCATATGACTACGGAGAGCTTGAGATTACCATCAATCTCTCTAAGCCTGAAAAGGATCCCAAAGAGATTGCGGCAACCAAGTTGGTGCAAGCTAGTAATTATCCTCAGTGTCAGCTTTGTCTAGAGAATGAGGGCTACCATGGTCGAGTTAACCACCCAGCTCGCAGCAACCACCGTATTATCCGTTTTGAAATGGCGGGTCAGGAGTGGGGCTTCCAGTATTCGCCCTATGCTTACTTTAATGAGCATTGTATCTTTTTAGATGGTCAGCATCGTCCCATGGCCATTAGTCGTCAGAGCTTTGAACGCCTGCTGGCTATCGTAGAGCGGTTTCCAGGATATTTTGCAGGCTCTAATGCCGACCTTCCGATTGTGGGTGGCTCTATTCTGACTCATGATCATTATCAGGGAGGCCGTCACGTATTTCCTATGGAATTGGCTTCCTTGCAAAAGACCTTCCGATTTGCTGGTTTTGAGCAGGTCAAGGCTGGCATTGTCAAGTGGCCCATGTCAGTGTTGCGTTTGACTTCGGCTTCCAAAGAAGATTTGATCAACTTAGCTGATAAGATTTTGCAGGAATGGCGTCAGTATTCAGATCCTAGTGTGCAGATTTTGGCAGATACAGACGGGACACCGCATCACACCATCACACCTATAGCGCGTAAGCGTGATGGACAGCTTGAGTTGGACTTGGTTTTACGAGATAATCAAACATCACCAGAACATCCTGATGGTATCTATCATCCCCACAAGGATGTTCAACATATCAAGAAGGAAAATATCGGCTTGATTGAGGTCATGGGCTTGGCAATCTTGCCACCACGTCTGAAAGAAGAAGTGGAGCAAGTCGCTAGCTATCTTGTAGGAGAAGCTGTTACAGTTGCCGATTATCATCAGGAATGGGCAGACCAACTCAAAATCCAACATCCAGACCTAACGGATAAAGAAAAAGCCCTTGAAATCGTCAAGGACTCTGTAGGTACTATCTTTGCACGTGTTCTGGAGGACGCAGGTGTTTATAAGCAGACAGAGCAAGGACAGGCAGCTTTTATGCGCTTTGTAGAGCAGGTCGGAATTTTGCCAGACTAGGAGCTTTCTCCTTGCACAGTCCTATAAAAAGTAGTATCATAGTGTCGTTTGAACTATCAGGAGGAAACGATGAAAGATTTTCATTTTGACGCTATATCTGCCTTTGAAAATTACGAAATAGAAAAAATGAGAGATGGTCACGTTGTGGTGACGACCAAAGTAGTGGACTCGTCGCTTAACTACTATGGCAATGCCCATGGTGGCTATCTCTTTACTCTCTGTGACCAAATCAGTGATTTGGTGGTTATCTCACTGGGGCTTGATGGAGTGACGCTTCAGTCCTCTATCAACTATCTCAAGGCAGGAAAACTAGACGATGTGCTGACTATTATAGTTGCTTAGTTTCA
>NZ_VMMT01000019.1:0-68751 GCF_013277355.1 Streptococcus sp. 1343 | reverse complement strand
GTCAGTTCTATCTGCAACCTCAAAACAGTGTTTTGAGCTGACTTCGTCAGTTCTATCCACAACCTCAAAACAGTGTTTTGAGCAACCTGCGGCTAGTTTCTTAGTTTGCTCTTTGATTTTCATTGAGTATTACTAGCTTTTTTCGTATTAGTCCAGCCTTTTTGTTTGCTTTTAGTAGTAGGCAAGGAGCTGTAGATAGAACTCAAGTTCATCAAAGCGACTTAAGGCCCTAATAAAAGATAAACCAAACGACGGATAGAAAAAAGCCCACACACGGAATCTACTTCCATGTGAGGGCGTTGGTAACGCGGTGCCACCTCAATTGTAAAGGAACTATCTCCTTTACATCTCTGCCTTGTCTAACAACAAGCTGCACTGTAAGGTGTGCGCACCGAATTTTCATTGTTTCAAATTCATTTTCAAAATCAGCCCACTTTCACTACTTCCAACCACCTATTCACAATCACCACAGGCTCCCTGAAGATCAAAAATAGTTACTTTTCTGATTTGTTGAACTTATTTTAATACTTTGTTTTTTCTTTGTCAAGACTTTTTTACGATTTTTTTGAAAATATCATTCGAATGTGACCATGTCTTCCTTAGATCGAACATGAACATGTCCCACTTGTTAGAAATTGGATCCAACTCAATAGAAACTGAATGGAGGCTAAACAGAACTTATTTTAGAACACTCCATCTTTTCCACTAGGATTTTCAAGAATTAAACAATACTAGAAACTCTGTCTCCTAACAAATTTAGGAGAAACTTCAACAGATGTGACACTTTCCCCTTTAATAATTGCTAAAACACCTTCTATCATTTCTTTAGCCAATTTAACATAATTGGGAGCAATTGTAGACAAAGCTGGAGTATAATACTGAGAAATAGGAATATTATCAAATCCAATGATAGAAATATCATCTGGAATAAGAATTCCTTTCTCATAGCACGCACGAATCAAGCCCTGAACCTTTTCATCTCCTGAAACAAAAATAATGTCCGGATAATTTTGGGTAGTCAAGTGCTGCATTGCATAAGAATAAACTGAATCAATTGTAGATAAGCCATAAATGACTTTTAAATCCATAAAGTAATTTTTATCATTCAGAAAAGAACGCACACCTCTTTCACGATCCTTATTAACATGGGATTCTCCTCCCATAAGCAACCACATATTTTTAAATTTTTCTTCAGTTACAGCTTTCATCATATCATAAGTAGCTTGAAAATTATTATTAGATACATAGACTACTCCAGACGTTTGAGATTCACCGAAAACAAGAAAAGGCATATGGTTCTTCTTTAAATACTGAATTCTGATATCATCTACACTTTCATAAAAAACAATAACACCATCTACTAGGCTACCTGTGCTTGATATAATTGAATTACTAATTGTATCCTCCTCTCCAAAGTACTCAACTATAGCATTAACACCAAATTCTTTACACGTCCGTAACACTTTATCTAACAGCGTATGAAACCAAATTAAAGGAAAAGAGTCGATTTTTTTTACAGAAATCAATATATTTATAGCTTCTTTTTTAGTTAAATTTTTTGCATACGCATTTGGAATATACGACAATTCCTCTATAACTTTTTGAATCGCTTGATAAGTTTCTTCTTTAACATTTACTCCACCATTAATAACTCGTGAAACTGTTTTTGGAGAAAAACCTGATAAACGTGCAATATCATAAATAGTTACCTTTTTCCCATTTATATTTTTCATTTCAGTCCTCCATTACGAACATTCTAATATTACTATACAATATTTAATTTTTTTTAACAAGAGAATTTAGTAAATTATTTAAGATCCACAAATTCACAAAATTAATTTTACAAATATTCTTTCCCTTCAAAAAAGTTTAAATTGCATTTCACACCTTTATTTTTAAGAATGTTTCCAACTTCACGACAAATAAATTCATATGAGAAAAAACTATCATAAAATTGTAGATTAACTTTTTCAGTAAAATGTGTAGGATTTATAAAAACATATAATAGCCTGTCAATTTAACATTTTAACATAGAGTTATTTTTTTCTTTAAAGATAACATTTGTTATCAACTCATCAGGAGGTAAATGAAAGGCAAACACCATTTCACAAATATCATAAAAAGAAATAAATTTGTATACTTGTATCAAACAATTATTATCAAAATATTCTATTTTACCTAAATCAAAATTGATTTTATAATCTTTCATAAAAGCCTCTGAGCAAAAATCTACTCAAAAATTAGATGATTAAAACATCTAAAAAACAAAAGGACAAAAACATCTGTCCCTTTGTTTACTAAATTTCAGCTAATTTCTTCGACATAAATAACACCTACAATATTAGCAATTTCTTCCATCAGTCGAAGATGTTCAAATCTACCTGATAATTCCAGAGTAATAAATGACGCTATTTTTTTGTCCGGAACATCAAAGTATTCAATTCTGTCAGAATTAACATCTCCAAACGCTGTTCTTGAATCGGTCATTCTGATACCATTTTCTGCACAATAAACCAATACACGATTATAGGCTTCTGTAGATTTAACCACTATATACAATTCAATCATTTTAGAACGATTTTGCAGATATTTTTTTAGTGGTTGGAACATGGATATCACACCCCAAACAGAAATAGCTACTAAAAGAGCTCCCTCATAAAAACCTACTCCAATAGCTAATCCAATTCCTGCCGAAGCCCAAATGCCTGCTGCAGTTGTCAGACCTGTAATTTTCTTTTTATCTGTAATAAGAATCGTTCCAGCGCCTAGAAAACCCACACCTGATATAACTTGAGCTCCTAATCGTGTAGGATCTCCTGTCCCAAATTTATAAGATACGTATTCATTCGTCATCATAATCAAACATGCAGCTAGACAAACAATACTATAAGTTCGGATGCCTGCAGGCTGGGATTTGCTCCCTCTCTCTAAACCAATTATACTACCAATGACTACTGATAAAACAATCCTGACAACTATTTCAATATGTGATAACCCAAGACTAGTGGCTGTCATGATTATTTCCTTACTTTACGCCCCGGTCTTTGTGTGAAGTATAATACCGTTCCAGAAATAATCATCAGAACAATTGTATAAACAAATACCAGAGCTTGTGCATTAGATGTTGCTGTTTCATCACCTGCAGATCGAATCGTAATACCTAATGGTTGAGCTAGGGGATGGTAAAGGAATACAGATAAGTCGAAGTCAGTTAATAAAGAGTTAAAGTTTAAAGCAATAACAGAGAGAACAACCGGTAAAATAAATGGAATGATAACCTTCATCATAGTATAAAAAGGTGAAGCACCCATACTTCTTGCTGCATCTTCCATCTCATCATCAACACTAAATAAAATAGCACGTACCATTCTATAAGAAAATGGGATTTTTACAACTATATATGCAATAAGTAGAATTACCAAACCACCTACCAAAATCTGATTCAAGACAAGAAATTGTGGCTGATTAAAAGTAAATAATAAACTTACTGCTAAAAGTGTACTTGGTAGTAACCAAGGAAGTAGAGCACCATATTCAAATAAGAAATCAAAACGAGATTTATGTTTTCTGACAACACGAGCAAATACAACTGCGAGAATTGTTGCTGTTGTCGCAGCAATAATAGAATAAATAAAGCTGACCAAGAATGGAGAGAATGCCGCACTATTACTAAAGAATAAGCGATAATTTTCTAAAGTAAAGTTTGATAATGTTAAGTTACCTGTTTGAATTGCAACTGGATCTGTAAATGAGTATAATACTATAAAAATTAGTGGAAGCATGAAAACTGTGAACAATCCATATGCTACAATGTGAGCAATGATATTCCAAGGCTTAGACGCAATTTTTTGTTTTTTAAGAGGCGCTTTAGTCTTAGAGATAGAAATATAATTTCCACCTTTTTCTATCTTATTCATGATAGTAAGCAAAATTGTAGTTGCAATACCTAAAATAATTGCAAGTAAGGCAGCTAAATCACGAGAATTCCCCATCCCTGCAAATGTAATAATCATTGGATTTATAGTTTGAAATTCTTTACCACCAACAATCATGGGTGCTGCTACTGCAGATAAACCACTAAGAAAAACCATAATAGTAAGTGCAAATAGAGTTGGAATTAAGGTTGGTAACACTACTTTTCGGAAAACAGTAAATGGTTTTGCTCCCATATTTCGAGCAGCCTCAATAGTGTGATAGTCAACGCTTCGAATTGTATTTGTTAAAAACAATGTATGATTAGCAGTTCCTGAAAATGTCATAATGAATAAGACTGCACCATACCCAATAAACCAGTTAGAGTCTAAAGAAGGGATAACATTTTGTAAAAATTTTGTAATCAATCCATAAGGACCATAGACAAATTTATATCCAGTCGCTAAAACCACTCCTCCATAAATTAAAGAAGTCATATAACCTAATTTTAAAATTTTAGCACCTTTAATATCAAAGTACTCTGTAAATAGAACACAAAGAATACCTACGATATTAACTGTAATAATGAGTGAAAATGCTAACTTAAAACTGTTCATAATACTCTGAAGTGCTCTCTGAGATTTTAGAACACGATGTACAGCATCAAGGGAAAATTCTCCTCCTTTTACAAATACATTCACTACTAGATCAAAGTTTGGATAAATAATAAATGTTACTAAGAACCAGATTAACCCTAAACGAATAAGCCAATCTTTTAAATTTAATTTATGACGCATACTGCACCTCCTTAAAATTGCAGAACGTCTGATGGAGTGATAAATAATTCCACACTTTCTCCGACAGATCTAATAGCAGCCTGACTATCAATACTTGTTACATTAAGAATCTGACTTTCAGAAACTTTTATTGTATAGTGAATTGTAACTCCAGAAAACTCAACATCAATAATTGTCCCTTTTAGAATAAAATCTTGTTCAGTTTCACGATTGAATCGAACTTTCTCTAATCGAATGTATCCTTTTTTATCCTCTAAGAAAACGCTTGTATTTTTCAATAATACTTCGTGGACTGTTTCATCAGTCAAAACATTAATATCTCCAATAAAATCACATACAAATTCAGTTTGAGAATTATGATAAATTTCTACTGGTGTACCGACCTGTTCGATGTATCCATTGTTAAAGACTGCAATTCTATCAGATAAAGTCAAGGCTTCCTCTTGATCATGAGTAACATATAAAGTAGTAATACCTAACTCTTTTTGAAGTCTTTTCAACTCTTTTCTCAAATCTACACGTAATTTTGCGTCAAGGTTTGACAATGGTTCATCTAGACAAAGAATTTTAGGTTCAAGAACCAGAGCACGAGCCAATGCTACCCTTTGTTGTTGACCCCCAGATAATTCTGATACATTACGCTGTAACTGTTGATCAGAGATCTTAATTTTTGCTGCTACTGCTGATACTTTAGCTTTAATAACATCTGGAGCTACCTTCTTAACTTTTAAACCAAATGCAATATTATCAAAAACAGTCATAGTTGGAAATAGCGCATAAGATTGAAATACAATACCAATTCCACGCTTTTCAGGTTCCAAATGAGTGACATCTGTTCCATTAACTTCAATACTTCCTGATGATGGATCTAAAAAACCTACCAATGCTCTCAAAGTAGTTGATTTACCACATCCTGAAGGCCCAAGAAATGTAAAGAATTCCCCTTCATGTATATCTAAATTCAGATTATCAATTGCAACAAAATCACCATATTTAATTTGAATATTATCAAATTTAATCATCTCACTAACTCCCTCTATTACTAAACCAAAAGCCTCTCTTTATTTCTTCCTTAAATTTAGAAATAATAGAGAGACTTGGACATAAAAAATAACTCTTATTTCTTATTGTACGTATTCTAATTCAGCTTTTTCTACCCATTCATCCAAATGCTTTCCAACAGCTTCCCAGTCAATATTTTGTGGTTTCACTTGATCAACAAATTTCTTAGTATCTTCTGGTAGCTCTTTGAGGGCATCTTTATTGGCAGGGATAGAGCCAAAGTTTTTACTGTACTCTACTTGAATTTCAGATTGACCAAACCAATCAATAAATTCTTTAGCCAATGCTTGCTTCTTACTTGTACTCAAAATCATTGTTTGCTCAGTTACAAATGGAACCCCAATTTCAGGAGACATCACTTTAAAAACAACATTTTGTTCTTTTTGACCAACTAGAGCCCCGGACCCCCAGATCATACCGTATTGGATAGCGTTTTCTTTGTCTAATACTTTAACAACTGTGCTTTCACCTTTTTGTAGTGTATAGGCATTTGCAAAGTATTCTTTTGCAACTTCCCAGCCCTTTTCCGATACTCCTAAATCACCTTTTTCATCAAGATAACGAACTAGAATACTTGCGTAAATGGCGCGTCCAGTCCCACCAGTTAAGCCATAAATGGAATATTGTCCCTTATATTTACTAGCTAACTCTGTCCAGTCTTTTGGCATTTCTTTTGCATCAGGAGCTCCAATCAATACCAAGGGTTGAACAATAACTGGGTTATAATAATTATCTTTATCTGATAAAGATTGATCAATTTTATCTAACCATTTAGGCTTGTACTGTACTAGTAATTTTTGATCTCTAATTTTATTTGAGTCAACAGCACCAATTCCAAATACCATATCTGCAACTGCATTATTCTTCTCAGCAATAACACGGTCTGCTAATTGAGCGCCAGCAATATCAACCATTTTTATATTAAAACCAGCTTCTTTTGCTTTAGCAGTTAACCAATCACCACGACCATTTGAGACTGAGTTCGAATAGATTACTAATTCTTGACTTTTATCAGCTTTTTCTTCAGATGAAGAAGCAGTCGTAGAATTTGAACCTCCAGAGCAAGCAGCAAGTGTAGTAAGAGCAACTCCCGTTGCAAGTACAGTAGACCAAACTTTCATTTTTTTCATGATAAGTTCTCCTTTTTTATTATTTTATTTAAATTTTTCGTGATATGGAACAAATTGTCTCATATCTTCAAATACAGTATAGTCAATACGGTTTACAGTAATAGTTGGAATCTTCTCTAATAAAATTTCAGTTAATTTTGCTCTGACTTTAGTAAACTCTTCTTCCTCCTCTTCGGTTAGAGGAATCCGAAGATACCCAATTGAAATATGGAATTGATATCTATCATGATTAGGGAAACAAACACCTGCTTTTTCTGAGACATAAGTACGAATTTCTTCTAATCTCTTTGCAGAAGCTTCATCTGCAGGTTCAACTAATATGTTTTGTTTTCCCATTTCAGTTACACGCATATGAATTTCTTCATCCAACAATGGAAAAATTTCAAGTTGTTTAGCAAAGTAATCATGTATTTCCTGTAAAGGTGTATCTAGAGGAAGATTACTGCTCCAAAACTCCGTTTCACGATTTTCATGGCACAACAATTCAATTACAGTCATGTGAATAGAATTCCTTGGAGTTAAAGTGAACTTATCGATAAATGGTAATTCTCTATAACGTGATTGAATAATATCAACAACTTCCATCAAATCTTGTTTAGTATAAAGATTTGCTACAACTGTATTCCCAGGGAAATGATTAAATTCCCCATTCTCTTTGAACTTAATTTTTGTTAAGTTTTTCATATAAAGACCTTCTTTTTTATATTTGACATCGGTGTCACCATGTTTACATTATACAATGAAACCGTTTCCTTTGTCAAGCGCTGTCAAACATTTTTTTTAATTTATCTTTCATTAAATATACATTTCATTAAAAGGTTAAGTAATTTTTCCAAAATACAGCACTCATATAGACAGTATCATCAATTATAGCCATTGGGATTTTTTGATTGCCAATTCCATGTATCTCTACACATGTCTTCAATCGATTTTGTTGTTCTCCAATTTAATTCCTTATATGCTTTGTCTGCATTTGCATAACAAGTTGCAACGTCTCCTGAACGTCTTGGAACTATTTTATAAGGAATAGGGATCTTATTAACACTTTCAAATGTATTTACAAGTTGTAATACACTAGTGCCTTCTCCCGAGCCTAGGTTATAGATATAAACATCTGTTTTTTCAGATACTTTTTCTAAAGCTTTTATATGTCCTATTGCTAAATCTACTACATGGATATAATCACGCACACCAGTACCATCAAGCGTATCATAATCATTTCCGAACACACTTAGCTCTGACAGCTTACCTACCGCTACTTGTGCAATATAAGGCATCAAGTTGTTAGGAATTCCTGAGGGATCTTCCCCAATAAGCCCAGACTCATGAGCACCAATTGGATTGAAATAACGAAGCAACGCAATACTCCATTCTGAATCTGCCACATGAACATCTTTTAAAATTTGCTCAAGCATCACTTTCGTATACCCATAAGGATTTGTCGCACTTGTTTGCATCGTCTCAATTAGAGGTGACTGATTGTTAATTCCATATACAGTCGCACTTGAAGAAAAGACAATCTTTTTAACATTAAATTCTGACATCACTTCAACAAGTGCCAATGTACTCATAATATTATTTTTGTAGTACATCACAGGCTTTTGCACGGATTCTCCGACAGCTTTATAACCTGCAAAATGAATTGCAGCATCAATCGATTCTTGTTCAAATACCTTTCTCAATGCTTGTTTATCACAAACATCTAATTCGTAAAACACAGGACGTATTCCTGTAATTGCTTCAATACGGTCTAGCACCAAGATGCTAGAATTCGAAAGGTTGTCGACAATGATAACTTCCTTTCCTAAATTTAGTAATTCTACTACGGTATGGCTACCAATATAACCAGCTCCGCCTGTTACCAATATTGCCATTTGGGTTTCCTCCTAATTAATTCCAACCGACTTAACAAATCTCATAAACGCTTCATGTCCAGATGAAGTATTCTTATAAACACCTGCATCTTCTAGGACTCTCGCAAATGCTTGTCCTACTTCGTGTTGAACTACGCTATTAACCTCTTCTTTTTTAATGTTAGGATATTTTTCTTTCAATTGGTCGGCCCATTCTAAATGATAATCCGCAATTGCGTTTTCCTCTCCTAAAAGATATTTTCCAACTTCTTCTAACTCTGGTTTCAAACGAGGTGGTAATATCGCAAGTCCCATCACTTCGATTAATCCGATATTTTCCTTTTTAATATGTTGTACATCTTGATGAGGATGGAAAACACCATCTGGGTATTGTTCAGTAGTATGATTATCTCTTAGAACAATATCTAATTCATATCTCCCGTCCACTTTACGAGCAATAGGAGTCACCGTATGGTGTGGGACATCTTCAGTCATAGCAATGATGTCTACTTCTAAATCTGAATATTCTCTCCACTTATTTAGAATTTTAGTAGCTAAATCTAACAAGCGATTTTTATTTTCACTTTGTAACCTAATTACTGACATTGGCCATTTTACAATACCAGCATTAATATCCTCAAAGTCTTTAAAACGAAATTCACTCTCAAATTTTGCTTTTTCCATTGGGAAAATATATTTCCCTCCCTGATAGTGGTTATGACTAAGAATGGAGCCTCCTGAGATAGGAAGATCAGAATTTGAACCAGCAAAATATCCTGGCAAAATATCAACAATCTCCAATAATTGTTCAAATGTTTTAGAGGTAATAGCCATTGGTACATGTTGACTATTCAAAAATATCGCATGCTCATTAAAGTATGAGTAGGGAGAATACTGGAATCCCCATACTTCGTCACCAAGTTTCAACCGAATAATTCTATGATTCGAACGTGCTGGATAATTTATTCGCCCCTGATATCCTTCATTTTCCATACATAGTAAACATTTGGGATAATTAGTTGCTTTTACTAATTTTTCAGCAGCAATTGTTTTTGGATCTTTTTCGGGTTTTGACAAATTTATCGTAATCTCTAGCTCTCCATATTTAGTTGATGCTCTAAACTCAATATTCTTAGCAATAGCAGAAGTTTTAATATAATCACTATCTTTACTTAACTTATAAAACTCTTCAACTGCTTCTTGAGGTGATATATCATATGAACTCCAAAAAATATCATTTAATCGACTAGGTAAAGGAACTATGAAATTCATTAACTCTGCTCCTAAACATTCCTTTTCCTCGATTAAATCTTTAATTTTACCGTTTTTTAAGGCGATTTCCACTAAGTAATCTTTTATTTGTTTCAGGTCATTTTCATCGGAAATGCGATCAGTTCCCTCCTCACCTATTAACGCTAATACTCTATTTTTCACATATATTTTGTCAATTTCATTATACATTCCGTATTCAATTACTCTATCAACAAAATTATCAATAATTGTTTTCATATATTTTTCTTTCTAATTTATGTTCCCATATTTTCTATACATTATCCATTTATAAATTGCTTGCGTAGTATGAGCAATTTTATCAAGGTGATGAATAATATCTAAAGCACCAATTACTTCAGAAACATTCCCATCATCTTCAAATATGTAATTCATTATTTTCTTTTCAATATTTATACTAAGCTCTTCTATCTCATTCTGTTTTTGTATAACAACCATATCTAAACATCCAGATTGTTCCTCTCTATAACAAGATATAGCCCTATTCATATGCTGTCCGATAACTTCATGAAGTATTTTTATTTCTGAAATAATTTTCTTCAAATTTTCATTATTTTGAATAATCTGTAGATTTTTTAAAATTTCAACAATTCTATCCCCAATACGTTCAATGTCAGTTGATATTTTTATTACACTAATAATTCTTCTTAAGTCATATGAAACAGGATGTTGTAAACAAATTAACTCAAATCCTTTTTTATCAATATTTAGAACTGACTCATTTATGATTAAATCTTCTTTAATCAATTCTACTCGTTCTTCATTTGATAAATATTCAAATAACTTCTCATATTTATCAAGCACAGATACCCAAATGGTCTCTAAATTATTTGATAATTCTATAATTTCATTTTCTAAATATAACCTTAACATTTAGGTACCTCTTCTTAACAAAGTTCAATAGTAACAATTAATATTTTAAACAATATATCAAACATCAATAACTAGAATACTTGCATCATCCTTCTTTCCATAGATTGGATCAATAGCAGAAGAATTAAATCTCATCTTAATTAACTCTTCAAAAGTTTTATTTTGATTATTTTGATAGAATTCATAAAAGCCATCGCTCATTAAAACAATTTGTTCACTAGTAACATCTATTTGATTAATAATAGCATGGTCTAAAAATCTCTCATCCAACGAACCTATCCAGTACCCACTCGGTTGATTAGATAATTTTCTGATTTTTTGTAAAATAATTTTTTTATTTAAAACACTATTTGTACCAATTGAATCTTTTATCTCATTTTTCCCTTTTTCAAATAAGTTATCTACTCTATGATCAGTTATTTCCATTTCGTTTACTAACATGACGCAGTCACCTAGCATCATATACTCCAACTTTTTTTCTGAAAGTTTAGCAAATATAAAAGCAAATGTTGGTAAGCGATAATACTCTGTTAATTCATATGAGTTTAAACCGATTTCATCTTTAACCTCAAGTAAAGCAGTTTCAAATATTTGTTTAAGAGTTTTTGATTCTTTACAATTAACCGACAAACTTTCTGATAAAATATGTACAACTTCTGAGACTGAATAACCTATCTCCTCTTTAGAATTATATAAATCTGTAGCTCCATCAATAATCCAAAAATACTGATTTTGTGAACCTACAGCATCCTCATTTTCTACAGAACTTCCTTGTATCGAACAAATTTTATTTATCTTTACCATAATACTTCAACCCTTTTAGTGTCAAAAGTAAACCAATTCCTGTCACTGTTAAGAATAGTTCCATAATCTTGTTCGAACCAGTCTTTGGTAATTTTTGTTTTACATCTACTATTTCTTTAGATTTATTAATATGATTTTCAGTTTCTCTGCCATCTCCAACTATTTTATGGTTCACTTCTTCTGTCTTATTATCTTGTTTATTGTCGATCTTGTCATTCATTTGTCTATTATCTTTACTTGAGTTAAACTCTCCGTTCTTCTGGTTACTATCAATTACATTATTTGAATTAGATTGTTTTTCATGCACATATGAACTTGTTTTAAATTTTTCCTCTTTGTTTTTTTCTTTTTCGTTTTTATCACTTAAGTTATTTGTTACAATTTTATAAAGCCCATTCTCCGTTACAATATTGAAATTACCATCGCTATCACGTATAACAGGTTCTTTCTCATTTGCATTAGATTTGATGAATGATATATACTTACCGGATAAATTATAAAATTGGTTATTTAAAACGGTTATTTTACCCTTTGAATCCTCAATAACAATTCCTTCTTTACCACCGAATATACTATTCTCTGACACTACTAAATTATCACTAACTCGTAATAATTCAATATTTGGTTGTTCTGTTTCCTTAGAATTATTATTAATTACATTTTTTGTTACAGTAATATCTGATACTTTTCCTAAATATTCTGCACTATCTTTTGCAACTCGTATCGCTTTTGTTTTAGGATCGGCAATATTAAATATATTTTCAGTAATAACGACTTTCTTATTTAAATCAAGTTCATCTTTTACATTTTTATAACTAAAAGCATTTATTAAGGCTGCACCATTTTCTCTATAATGTACACTTTCTCCTTTTACTTTCTTATCAAATCTATTTCCTTTGATTAATACATCAGTGAATCCTGTAAAACGTACACCTGCATACATCATGTTATCAAAATGATTATTTAAAATTTTAATATTAGAGGGGTTCTGTGTCGACAATGTTTGATAGTGTGTGCCAATTGCTGTTACTAATTCCCCAGATTTATCACTTTTGCCAAAATAGGAATTTTGAATAGTCACATTTTCAGATTTTTTCCCATCATCATTCAAGGCATAAGGAAAACCTTTTCTAGTTAATGGTTCAATCTGAATGCTCTCCTTACTTATGATTTGCCCATCTTTCATCGTTTTGGGTAAAGCTTGACCAAGAAAACGAGAATTATCAACTAATACATTTTTCGAACCTGCAATTTGAATAGCATGCCCTTGATAACTATCCTTGAATGTTACATTTTTTATAGTTACGTTATTTGAATTCCCAATAGCAAATGCACCTGAAGAATTTATAAGTGGTAGATTTTTTGCTTTAGTTCCTTCTTCATTCAAAGCACCGTTCATATCAATCGTACCACCAGAATAACTAATATCTTCTGTTGGGCCCCATTCTACTTGCGCACCATCATCCGTAAATAAACCTGTCATAAAAACAATGGAAGGGTGATTCTTAATATTTATACCATTTAGAATTGTAGCTTTCTCATTCAATTCTAAGTGTGTATGACTTTTTAAAAAAACAATTTCTTTTACTAAATAAGTTCCTTCAGGAAAATATACATTTCCTCCACCTAGCCCTTGAGCTGCAGCATCTATTGCATCTTGAATTGCTTGTCGATCATCATGAATCCCATCACCTACCGCACCATAATCTTTTACACTTAAAGCAGTATCTTCAAATTCTTTTTTGATAATTCTGTCACTTATAACATCTTCCTTATAACTCTTATTTTCATTAGTAGATGTTACTGTAGATTCAACTGTTCTGTTGTCTAATTGTGAATTGGAACGAATAGTACCATTAGAGCTGATACTATTAAGACTTAACGAATTATCTAAACCATTAGTGGTTGAATTAGAGGCAATCATTTCAGCAGAACGATTCTGATTAACAGTTGGTGAATTATCTAAATCATTAGTAATTGCATTAGAAGACTCTTTTGTAGCCATCGGTGAAGAACTAGTAACAACTTCATCCGATAAAATACCTTGGCTTCCCAAAATTGAAATTGCCAATAGTACCGAGCAAGTCCCCACCTTTAATTTACGAATACTGAATACCTCATTAGGAACAAAATATTTCATCAGAACCTCCAATTTTTTTTACTATTTTTAACAATTGATTATTACTTTTCTTAAAATAGATAGAATGACACCGCTGTCATTATCTTTATCATATATTTTCCAAATTGAATTGTCAAGGAATAACACAAGAAAATATTAAAATTTATACTCTTCGGAAATCTCTTCAAACTAGGTCAGTGCCGCCTTGCCCTAAGTCTAGGTTACTGACTTGGTCAGTTCTATAGTAGACTGAAACTAAAATAGTACACCTCTACTTCTAAAACNNGTCCTGATCGATTTGTCCTATTCTTATTTCATTTTACTATATCTACAACCTCAAAGCAGGGTTTTGAGCTATCTATGGCCAACTTCCTAGTTTGCTCTTTAGCCTTCCATTCAAAAGTGATGCTATCTTTCTTAGCTTGAATATAAAATATCCCATTTACTATATTTAAATTTGTTGATATGTTGTAAATTATAAATGAAAGAACAAATATCTTGTCATACAAGCATTCGCCAGGGATATTTACATGAATATCGCTCATATGGCGGATTGAAACTAAAACACTACAATATATTTCTTAAATAGACCTTCTATAAAAGCTAGATTTAACCTCGATAAAAATAGATGCAGTGCTTCTAAAATACTGGAATAGGGTATATAGGTAATCGTAGACAAGTGTTTTATAGATTGTCTCGCAGGAGATCTAATGATGTATAGCAAGCTTCACTAAACATATGGGATATTTGTATTATTGTAATATCAACATACTATAAATTCTATCATGCAAAAGAATGACTAGAACATGAAAGACAGGCACAAAACTTTGAACAATATTCTGAAAACAAAAAAAGACGCGAGTTTCCACAATCTCACTCATGGAAACTCACGTCTTTCAAAAAATAGGGTGAATTGAAAACTAGAACAAGACACTAGATTTTCTAAATGATGTCTAGTAAGGATTCTAAATGCTACACCAAATTGCTCACATCTTATTTCAAACCACGGGACTCCCACAAGAAAGGAAAATCCTATAAAAATTCTCTCTCTGAGGAGAAAGGAGCCTCAACTACAGGTGTAAACTATTATCAATTGAAAACAACAGTTTTTACACTCAATTAGACTTTTTAAGGACAGGATCACTTTCGCTTGTCTGTAGTTTGTCATTTTTTTGATAAAGTTAGTACTTTTTCAGAAACTATTTTGAAAGTCTCAATGATATAGTCTACTTCTTCATCGCTTAATTTAGTATGAAGAGGGAGGGTAATTTCATTCTCAAAGAAGGCATAGGCCTTAGGATAGTTCGTCATATCAAATCCAAGATTCTTATAGGCTGTCAAGAGCGGAAGCGGTTTGTAGTGGACGTTACTTGCAATTCCTGCTTTAGCTAATTCTTGGATGATAAGATTGCGTTCTTCTAAGCTCGCTCCTTCTACATGGGTAATGTAGAGATGGCGTGAAGATTCAACAGTATCAGTCTTGTGTGCCAATGGATGGATGCGAGAACCTGCAAAACCACGATCATAGCGGTCCACAATGTCCTTACGACGTTCTAGCAAACCAGAGAAACCAGAGTAACGGTCCAATTGTACCAAACCAAGCGATGCCATGATATCAGTCATATTGCACTTGTAGGCTGGTGTGACGATATCGTATTCCCATGACCCCAGTTGCATCTTGGCAAGGGCATCCTTAGTTTGCCCGTGAAGGGAAAGGATTTGGAATTCCTTGTACATCTCTTCGTCGTCAATCGCTGGATTGGCCTTCCAAGTCGCACTTCCACCTTCTGCCGTTGTAAAGTTCTTAACGGCATGGAATGAGAAGGAAGTAAAGTCAGCGATAGAACCAGAAGGTTGTCCTTTATAAGTAGATCCCAAAGCGTGGGCACTATCAGAGACAATGACAATACGGTTAAAGGCCTGTTGCCACTTGCTTGAAGCGGTAAAGAAGTCACGTTTTTTCTCCACGACTTGGAACAAACGGTCATAGTCGCAAACAATCCCCGCAAGCTCAACCGGAATAATCACCTTAGTCTTTTCAGTGATAGCTTGCTCAAGCAAGTCATAGTCCATCTCAAACGTATCTGCTTGGATATCCACCATGACAGGGGTTGCTCCCACGTGCGTAATGACACTACATGAAGCCGTATAGGTCATGGCTGGAACGATGACTTCATCACCAGGTCCCACTTCCAAAACGCGTAAAATCAACTCCAGAGCGGCTGTCGCAGAGTTGAGACAAACAGTCTTAGGTGTCTGTGTGTAAAGAGACAAGCGGCGCTCCAGTTCTTTTGTTTTAGGACCTGTTGTGATCCAACCAGAACGCAGGGTATCCGCTACTTCAGCAATTTCTGCTTCTGTGATATCAGGCGGTGAAAATGGAATATTGTAATTTGGCATTGATTTGCTCCTTTTATCTGTACTCATTTTCTTATGACTACTTTATTTTAGTACCTCAAACACGGTTTGAAACATGATTTTGATGTCCCCAAGGAAACTAAACTCTCGGAGATAGGCGAGGTTATAGCGCATCTTTTCAGGAAGAACATGCTCCACATAGGCCTGATCAACTGACATACCTTTCTCCGTCATTTGACTGATGATGGTGTCCTCATCCTTGTAGTTGATGCTGGCTGGAGAGGTAATCCCTGCTTGCAAGAGCAAGGTTGCCATCATTTCAGGGCTATACTGCTCTGTATAACGTGGCACTTCAGGTCGTGTACCGACAAAGGACATCTCACCTTTAAGGACATTGACCAACTGAGGCAGTTCGTCCAAACGGACACGTCGGATGAAATTTCCAACCTTGGTAATGCGGCTATCGTTAGCAGAAGTCACCAGACTTCCTTTTTTATCCGCATCCGTCACCATGGTACGGAACTTCCAAATCTTGAACCGACGGTTGTACTGGGTCACACGCTCTTGCTTGTAAATCACTGGCCCCTTGCTATCCAACTTGATCCAAATGCTCAAGATGAGAAAGATGGGAGAGGTCAGAACCAGTAAGCCCAAGGCCAAAACCCAGTCCAAGCAACGCTTGAAAATCAGCGAACCCTTCCTTTTAGAGACAAGCTGGTAGTAAGACTCAACCTCGCTTGATTTCATTTCCACAGGCAAGTCTTCCCATTTCAGCATGCTGTTCTCCTTTGTTTTTATTATACTATTTGTCAACATTTTTCATTATACCACAAAATGGAAAAGGCGGTGAAAGAAATCTGTAATTTGAAGGATTTCCTTCTTTTACTCAATGAAAATCAAAGAGTGTTAGGACATGGCCCCTGCCTGCAAGCTATACATCTTGTGATAGGTTCCTCCCAAGGCCAAGAGTTCTTCATGAGTTCCACTCTCGATAATGCGCCCCTTGTCCAAAACATAGATGCAGTTGGCGTCTTGAATAGTAGAAAGGCGGTGAGCGATAGCAATAGTTGTTCGGCCCTGTCTCATCTTCGCCAGAGAAGCTTGAACCAAGCTTTCTGTTTCAGAGTCAATATTGGCGGTCGCTTCATCCAAAATCAGGATTTTAGGCTGGCTGGCAACTGTTCTGGCAAAGGCAAGAAGCTGTCGCTGACCAGTTGAAAAACTCGATCCACGCTCAGACACAGGGGAGTCGTACCCCTTAGGAAGTTCTTGAATAAAGGAATCTGCATCCACAAAGGCTGCCGCAGCCTGAACCTGATCATCACTGATTTCTTGGTACATGGCGATATTGGACTTAATAGTTCCATGATAGAGGAAGGGTTCCTGCAAGACCAAACCGATGTTTTTTCTCAGCTCTTCTTGACTGAAATCCCTGATATCCACATCATCCAAGAGAACTCTCCCTGACTGGAATTCATAAAAGCGCATGAGGACATTGATAATCGAAGATTTCCCCGAACCTGTATGACCTACAAAGGCAATGGTTTCACCCTTGTTGACCGAAAAAGAAATATCATCCAGAATAGGATGTTTGCCATCATATGAGAAACACACATGTTCAAAACGAATATTGCCTTCTTCAACCTCAACCTGACTATTTTCTTGAAGAGGCTCATAGGTTGCCTCGTCAATCAAGGCAAAGACACGGCCTGCAGACACCATAGACGTTTGCAGGGTTGAAAAGTTTTGCGTTACTTCAATCAGAGGATCAAAGAGACGATTGATGTACTGGATAAAAGCATACATAGTCCCGACCGTTATCCCGATAGAAAGACCACGGTAGCCAAAATAGGCCATTAAGACAGTATAACCTAGGAGTTTCAACAAACTCATAGCAGGGCGCAACAAGAGGGCATCAAAGGCTACAGAGCGGTTGGCATAGACCAAGTGTTCTTGGTTAATCTCATCAAATTCTGCCTGCTGGCGCTTTTCTTGATTAAAGACCTGGATAATCCTAATTCCTTCGATATTTTCTGCCAGCTTACTATTGATATCTGACAAGAGACTTCTGGTTTTCTCGATAATCTTGACTGATTTTTTACGATAGAGATTGACCAAAAGGAAAATCAAGGGGAGAAAGAGCAGGACTAATGCTGTCAAACGAAAATCCAACACCAACATGGTATAAAGGGTTGTCAAAAAGATAAAAATTGCTGAGATAAAACTGGATAAAATCCCCGAAAACATATCACTGATTGTCTCGGTATCATTAGTCAAACGAGAGACGATAGAGCCTGCTGGCGTCTTGTCAAAATAAGACATGCCTAGCTTCTCCATATTGGCAAAGGCATCGCGACGAATATCCCTCACAATACTGTAAGACACCCGTACAAAGAGAAGATTTCCGACATACTGAACCAGAGTTTGCAGGATATAGAGACCATAGTAGGCCAGCAACACTGTCACAGCGAGTTGATTGAGATTGCTGAGATACTGGTCGATAAAGTGGGAAGCCACAAGGGGAATGACACTTTTAATGACCGTAGTCGCTAGGAGAAAGCTGAGTGCCAAAAAGGTCAGAAGACCATAAGGTTTGAGATAAGATATCAAGCGCTTCAATACAGCCCATTGTTCTTGTTTATTCTGCATCTTCTTCTCCCTTCATTTCCAGCTGCTGAGACTGGTAGGTTTGGGCATACCAGCCATCCAAAGCTAGCAAGTCTTCGTGCCTGCCTCGTTCGATGATTTGACCATTTTGCAGGACTAAAATCAAATCTGCATGGACAACTGCACTGAGGCGATGAGCCGTAATAATGGTTGTCTTGTCCTTTCGCGTCTCCTTAAGGTTGTCGATAATCGCATACTCTGTCTTGGCATCCACGGCCGACAAAGAATCATCCAAAATCAAGATATCAGGGTCTAAAATCATAGCCCGACTCATAGCCAGCCGCTGCTTTTGCCCACCAGAAAGACTGACTCCCTTTTCACCAATCAACGTATCAAATCCCTGTGACATGACTACAATGTCTTGGTAAACTTGAGCTAGCTTAGTCGCTTCCTCGACCGCTGAAATGGGCAAGTTAGGATTGCCAAAGCGAATATTGTCTAAAATCGAAGTCGCAAAGAGGAACTGGTCCTGAGGGACGTAGCCCATAAGACTACGAAGCTCTGTCAAACGATAATCGCGAATATCGTGACCATTTAGATAAATAGCTCCCTTATCCACATCGTACTCACGCAAGAGGAGTTTAATCAAGGATGTTTTCCCAGAGCCTGTCTGCCCAACCAAGCCCAGAGTTTGCCCTTTTTCCAAACTAAAGTGAATATCCATCAGCGTTTCCTCGTTTTCAAAAGCAAAGTTATCAATAGCATACTCCAAGCGCCCGTTTTCAATACCATCCAGAGGAAACTCGGAGTCTTTTACAGATGATTCCTGAGACAAAAGATTCTCAATCCGCTGGTAAGAAACCTTTCCTCGCTGAGTGATATTAAAGAGGAAACCAATAGCCATGAGAGGCCAGACCATCATATCCAAATAACTAATAAAAGTGACCAAATTTCCAACTGTAATCTGCCCCTCCCGAACCATCAAAGAGCCGACTAAGAGTGTTAAAACATAGGATAATCCAACAAACAAGAAAACCATTGGGTCAAAGAGTCTATCGTATTTCATGGTTTGGAGGTTCTTTTGGAAGGTTAATTCATTGACTGCCTGAAAGGACTCCAGCTCATCTGCCTGATAACCAAAAGACTTGGTTACTTTGATACCTGATACAGACTCCTGAACCTTGTTATTGAGTTCAGAAAAGGCATCCTGTGACTCTCCAAAGACCTTATGAGTCTTTCTTCCCAAACGACTGGTCGCATATGCCATAAAAGGCAGGGGCAAAATTGCAACTAGAGTCATCTGCCAGGAAATGCTAAAGAGCATGGTCAGCAAAGTCACTAAAGCTGTAATAGAGGCATCCACCGCAGATATAACACCACCACCTGCAAGACTCGTCAAAGAATTGATATCATTGGTTGCGTGTGCCATCAAGTCCCCCGTCCGATAGGTTTGATAAAAGGCTGGAGACATCTTTGTAAAATGCTCAAACAAGCGAGACCTCATAATCTGCCCCAGACGGTAGGATGTCCCAAGAATATACATACGCCAAACATAGCGCAGATAGTACATACCAAAGGCCGCAAGAAGCAAGTAAAATAGGTAAATAAGTAGTTCATTCTGAATTAATTGCCCCGATGTGATAGCATCAATGATCCGCCCCATGACCATTGGGGGAATGAGGTTAAGGACAGAAACCAAGACCAAGGCCACAATTCCGACTAGATAACGGCGTTTTTCTAGCTTAAAAAACCACCAGAGTTTTTGAATAATGGACATAAAATTCCTTTCTAGTTCCAAATGGAAACCTGAGACTCCGACCCCAGGTTTTTCTTATTCATAGGTTACAACTGTAACGTCACCTTTGTCATACTCAGCGATAAAGATATTGGCTACATTGTCATGCCCTTGTTTGCCGAGATTATCAATCAACCACTCTTCGCTACAGCCAAGCGATTCCAAGACTTCTACTTGGATAACACCATCAGTCACAATTAGATACTTAGGATTTTCATCTCCCATTTGGACCACGATGAGTTGGTCATTTTGCTCCTGCACAGCTCGTTCAACTTGCTTCATCTGGAAAATCCCTTGGCTACGAAGTTTGAGGGTTACATCCACCCCAAACAAATCAACCGAACGACAGGCTTCTAGGTCAATCTTCTCATGTTTGATGAGGAGAGTTGGCTTACCATCAATCAAACATTTCACAAAACGAATATTATGAAGCCACTTGAGGGTCAAAACCAAAATAGTCCACATCAGTAAAATCACCTCGTACTGCAAAATGCTGATAGAACTATTGTAAATCACCCCACCGATAATACCACCAAGAACATAATTCTGAATTTGGTCTGTCGCAGAGTTAGGTGCTAGGTTTCCTTTTCCTGTCACATTGATAACAAAAACAAGCGAGAAGAGACCCAAGGCCAGTTTGATTAAAATTTCCATATAGTTGAGTGTCATTTGCTTACCTCCACCAACTCAATAGCGTCTGTTTGATGCAATTCTAATTTCTCTAAAAGATACTTGTCTGGTTGGCTCCCATTCATAGCGCGGTAGAAATTTGAACCCACCTTGATTAGCGCTCCATCAGTGGCTGCAGAAGTATTGACGTAAACTTCTGATTTATCCACTCCCAAGTCTTTGGAAATGACCTCTATGAAATGAAGGGAAGTTTGAAATTGATTGTTAGAGGCTTGATTGGTCTGGTATTTTGAAATTGTCACCAAAAGCATGACCACTAAGGTCAGGGCCAAAATCATGACCAATTCCCGAAACTTAGTCCCCTTTTTATCCCGATAAGCCTTAAAAGCAAAAAATCCTGTGATAGCTAGGAGCACAATCCCAAAGCCAATCATGATTCCATTTTGCTGACTGATTTGGCTAAGCACATAGTCATATGAGTAAAATTTCATTTATTTTCACTCCTTTTCATAAAATCATTCTTCATTATAAACGAAAGAGAGTGATTTTTCAAACCATACGTTGGGGAAATAGACCTATCAGACCAACTTCTCAAACTAATGACTCCAGTAGCTATTTCAAGATTCTGATTTTGATAATTGATAAGAATAGACACTAGGAATTATCACTGCAAAGAAAAGTGTCAAGAAAAACACCCAGTAAACATACAGTTGCACAAAGGAATTTAGAAACAATAACAATCCTCCTAATACCCAAATTTTTCCAGCTAGGCGATGTGTTTTTCTCCAGTTTTTATCACTCTCCAAGGTCCACGGAAGTCGAATACCGATTATATAATTTCGGTGTGTTTTTGGTAGATAATTTCCAATTACGATCATCACGACTCCCATAAAAATCTGAGCTAGAATCCCGCTCATCATGGAATAACCCAAAGATTCTCCGAAGATAGAAATCATTAATAGACAAGATACAAAAGGAATAATCCAGTAAATCAAAACTTGTATTTTTGAACTGATATTGCTAGATTTAGGATCCTTAATCATTAAAAATAGAAGCAACCAATGCATCAAAAGCATGAGAGTCGGTAATCCAAAGATAGCAGACATTTTATAATTGTAGCCATCTGCTTGACCCAGTAGATTAAAATGAGTGGGTATCTCCTCTGGTAATTGATTCCAGAAAACACAACCTACAAGGGAAGGTAGTAGGATGAGAATGCTCATAAATAATAGCAATTTCTTATTGATTTTTATCTTCATCAAAATGATCTCCTTTCAGATCTGCTAACCAAACCATTATATCCTCTAAAACCGATGTATTTAACTCATAATAAATAAAGTTTTTTTCTTTCATTTCATGAATCAAATCCGCTGCTTTCAAAATCGTGAGATGGTGTGAAATAGTTGCACTAGTCAACTCGAATTGACTGGCAATTTCTCCTGCAGGTAATCTACCTGTTTTGAGTAAATTCAAAATCTCTCTCCTAACTGAATGAGATAAGGCTTTAAAGCTATTTGCAAAACTCATAATGACTCCTTTCCCTTTGTAATATTAGTAGGGCTAGGACTAAGCAAGGTAGAACTGATAGCATTCCTGTCGGTGATGGGTCTAAAATCAAGAGGCTTGAAACTTTTTCTCCTGGTAATTGAAAGAGTAACCCAATACCTGCAGTTGCATTGATTGCCCCATGAAATAGGACTGAAGCCCAGATAGAGCCTGTCTTTTCCAACAACCAGCTTAACAATATTCCTAGGCTAAAACAAAATAGAAACATGGCGACAACTCCTAAAACGGGATAAGAAAAATAAGATAGTCCATAATTATAGCCTTGCAAATTGATTGGTAGATGCCAAAGACTCCAAATGAGACCAAGCAAGACATGAGTCTGGACTCTTGAAAAGCGTCCTCTTAGCACTGGGTAAAGATAGCCACGCCAACCAATTTCCTCCCCTAATGCAAAGAAACTATTAAGAAAAGGAGCGTAAGTCAAACTAGCTAGGATTTGAATCAAAGCCAAGAAAGATAAGGGAATGGCTGATTGAGAGACACCTTTTTCTTGTAAAATAGCTTGAATAGATTCAAAACCAAGGCTGAAATTGCTAGGAAATACAAGAAAATAAAGTCCCGCTCCTAAAAAACTGATAACTGCTGGTAACCAGATAGCTAGTAAGTAAAAGCGCCAGTTCCTCTTGAGATTCACGGCTAATTTAGATTTGATTCCACTAGATTGATTCGTGATTTTCCCTAAAATAAAGACTGCAAGTGCAGGCATCCACATGGCTACAATACTAGCAAGCTGACTCCATGGAGAATTTAGACCAACACCACTTAGCCATAGTGCCAACCATATTATCCAAGCAAGGGCATAAGCCAAGACCACAAAAAGAAGGATTGTTCTCTTATTTGACATATTTGTACACTTCACTTTCTATTTAGATGTTTTTCTAAATAACATTATACACCTTTCCATTCTAAACACAAGATCTATTTAGATTTTTTTCTAAATAGTTTAGGGAATTTTTATTTTCTCAGAATAAAGTCTAAAGAGTGATTTTTCAAACCATACGTTGGGGAAATAGAGCTTTTTTTGGTATAATAAAATCTATAATTTGAATGAAAAAGGTAACTTTATGAAACTTATCTCATGGAATATTGATTCCCTCAATGCTGCCCTAACTAGTGACTCAGCTCGTGCCAAATTGTCCCAAGAAGTCCTACAAACCTTGGTCGCTGAAAATGCTGATATCATTGCTATCCAAGAAACCAAGCTTTCTGCCAAAGGGCCTACAAAGAAACACTTGGAAATTTTAGAAGAACTCTTCCCAGGCTACGAAAACACGTGGCGCTCTTCCCAAGAACCTGCCCGTAAAGGCTATGCTGGAACCATGTTCCTCTATAAGAAAGAACTTACACCTAATGTCACTTTCCCAGAAATCGGTGCCCCTTCTACCATGGACTTGGAAGGCCGCATCATCACTCTAGAATTTGATAAATTTTTCGTTACCCAAGTTTACACACCAAACGCTGGTGATGGCCTCAAACGCTTGGAAGAACGCCAAGTCTGGGATGTCAAATATGCTGAGTACTTGGATGAACTAGACAAAGAAAAACCAGTCCTTGCGACCGGTGACTACAATGTAGCCCACAATGAAATCGACCTTGCAAATCCTGCTAGCAACCGCCGTTCACCAGGATTTACCGACGAGGAGCGTGCTGGATTTACCAACCTTTTAGCAACTGGATTTACTGATACCTTCCGCCACATTCACGGTGATGTCCCAGAACGCTACACTTGGTGGGCACAGCGCAGCAAGACTTCTAAAATCAACAATACAGGCTGGAGAATCGACTACTGGCTCACAAGTAACCGCATCGCTGACAAGGTGACCAAGTCTGATATGATTGACTCAGGTGCTCGCCAAGACCACACACCCATTGTCATGGAGATTGAACTCTAAGGAGAAAACGAATGGACTATCAAGCTGTCATTCCTGAATTTGTAGTATCTGACATCGAAAAATCACGCCACTTCTACTGCGACCTGCTAGGATTCTCTGTCGAATACGCACGTCCAGAAGAAAACTTTCTCTTCCTTTCTCTTGAAGACTGCCAACTTATGCTAGAAGAAGGCAGCGCAGAAGAATTAGCTCAGCTGACCTATCCTTTCGGACGCGGTGTCAATATTTCCTTTGGCATTGCAGATGTTCCTCAGCTCCACCAAAAACTGCTGGAAGCTGACTATCCTATTTATCGTCCCTTAACCAAAAGAAAGTTTCGTGTTGGGGATCACTATATCTATCCTCATAAATTTGCAGTTTTGGATCCTGATGGTTATTTTTTAAGATTTAGCGAGTAGAATAATAAAGATTGGGAAAAAGTCTTTAAAGTTAGAAAGAGGCATATTGTCAGGTGTTTAAAAACTTGATAGTATGCCTTTTATGATGGAAAAATCTTCTAATACTCTTCGAAAATCTCTTCAAGCCACGTCAACGTCGCCTTACCGTAGGTATATGATACTGACTCTGTCAATTCTATCCACAACCTCAAAACAGTGTTTTGAGGTTGTGGATAGCTTCCTAGTTTGCTCTTTGATTTTCATTGAGTATAAATGTTAGCTTACAATGGAGTTTTTGTTCACCCTCTCTTCTTTTTGTTCGTTTTTTAAACTAAAACACTAACAAAACAGTTGATTTCTAAAGTGATTTGGTGTAAAATAAAAACATTGGCTCAAGCCTATTTAAAATTGAATATCATTTTACTTGTTTATGTCGTGAATTGGCACGACGTTTCTACAAGGTGCCGGAACACCTAACAATAAGTAAGTCAGCAGTGAGATATGGCCGTTTTTGCCATGCCTATTTGGGGGACTTACTTAGAGATTAAGTAGGTCCTTTTTCTATTTCTTGCTAGAAACTATAAACAAGCAAATGGATTGGCTTTTAGACTTTAGGAGGTCTTATGAAATTATTAGAAGAGCGCATCCTCAAGGATGGGCATATCTTGGGTGATAACATCCTCAAGGTAGATTCCTTTTTAACCCACCAAGTTGACTTTAGCTTGATGCGAGAGATTGGTAAGGTTTTTGCGGAAAACTTTGCTGCTACTGGCATTACCAAGGTCGTAACCATTGAAGCGTCGGGTATTGCCCCAGCCGTTTTTACAGCTGAAGCCTTAAACGTTCCCATGATTTTCGCCAAAAAAGCTAAGAACATCACCATGAACGAAGGCATCTTAACTGCTCAAGTCTACTCCTTTACCAAGCAGGTGACCAGCACTGTTTCTATCGCTGGAAAATTCCTCTCACCAGAGGACAAGGTTTTGATTATCGACGATTTCCTTGCTAATGGCCAAGCTGCTAAAGGCTTGATTCAAATCATCGAACAGGCCGGTGCCACAGTCCAAGCTATCGGTATCGTGATTGAGAAATCCTTCCAAGATGGTCGTGATTTGCTTGAAAAAGCAGGCTACCCTGTCCTATCACTTGCTCGCTTGGATCGTTTTGAAAATGGTCAGGTCGTATTTAAGGAGGCAGATCTCTAATGCAAACTCAAGAAAAACACTCGCAAGCAGCCGTTCTGGGCTTGCAGCACTTACTAGCCATGTACTCAGGATCTATCCTGGTTCCCATCATGATTGCGACAGCCCTTGGCTATTCAGCTGAGCAGTTGACCTACCTGATTTCTACAGATATCTTCATGTGTGGGGTGGCAACCTTCCTCCAACTCCAACTCAACAAATACTTTGGGATTGGACTCCCAGTCGTTCTTGGAGTTGCATTCCAGTCGGTCGCTCCCTTGATTATGATTGGGCAAAGCCATGGTAGTGGCGCTATGTTTGGTGCCCTTATCGCATCTGGGATTTACGTGGTTCTTGTTTCAGGCATCTTCTCAAAAGTAGCCAATCTCTTCCCATCTATCGTAACAGGATCTGTTATTACCACGATTGGTTTAACCTTGATCCCTGTCGCTATTGGAAATATGGGAAATAACGTTCCAGAGCCAACTGGTCAAAGTCTCTTGCTTGCAGCTATTACTGTTCTGATTATCCTCTTGATCAACATCTTTACCAAAGGATTTATCAAGTCTATCTCTATTTTGATTGGTCTGGTTGTTGGAACTGCCATTGCTGCTACTATGGGCTTGGTGGACTTCTCTCCTGTTGCGGTAGCTCCACTTGTCCATGTCCCAACTCCACTCTACTTTGGGATGCCAACCTTTGAAATCTCATCTATTGTCATGATGTGTATCATCGCAACGGTGTCTATGGTTGAGTCAACTGGTGTTTATCTAGCCTTGTCTGATATCACAAAAGATCCAATCGACAGCACGCGCCTTCGCAACGGTTACCGCGCAGAAGGTTTGGCGGTACTTCTCGGAGGAATCTTTAACACCTTCCCTTACACCGGATTTTCACAAAACGTTGGTTTGGTTAAATTGTCAGGCATCAAAAAACGCCTGCCAATCTACTACGCAGCTGGTTTCCTGGTTCTCCTTGGACTGCTTCCTAAGTTTGGTGCCCTTGCCCAAATCATTCCAAGCTCCGTCCTCGGCGGTGCCATGCTGGTGATGTTTGGTTTTGTATCTATTCAAGGGATGCAAATCCTCGCCCGAGTTGACTTTGCTAACAATGAACACAACTTCCTTATCGCAGCTGTTTCAATCGCTGCAGGTGTCGGTCTCAACAACAGTAATCTCTTTGTCAGCATGCCGACAGCCTTCCAAATGTTCTTCTCAAACGGAATCGTCGTAGCCAGCCTACTCGCTATTGTCCTCAATGCCGTATTAAATCATAAAAAGAAATAAGAAAAAGAGGTGCGAGCCTCTTTTTTTGTTTATCACAAATTGATTATAAATACTATCAATCCCAATTCCCATCTAATATTTCTTTTATAAACTTCTTAGGCATCCAAAAGGAGTGTTTTGTAATCCTACGTCCATCTGGAAGTTCATCTGTATCAGATAATGAGCCTTTCCCAACAAATTTTCCTTTTTCAATTTCATAGTAAGCATTGGTAGCATGTAATTTCGTAAATAGAATTCTATTTATCTTACTTTGAGGGAAATTAGTTGAAACTTTATTACCATTTTGAGTTAATTTAACTCCGTCAGAAATAATTTGTCTAGTTTCCTGCCACACTCTTTCGATTTCTTCCAATTGTCTATCCTGAAATCCCCAAAATTTGATAGAATCTAATACAAATAGCTTAGGTTCAATTTCCTTAAAAATAACGAAAAGGAATCGTTTATTATAAATTTCATTATAAACATGTGATGATTCCCAACTATCTGTTGCTGCTAATTCTTTAAAACAATAAGTTTTAAATGGAGAGTCTTCCTTAGGTAAATTATTCTTATCTACTCGAATAACTCTCAAATTCATGTTTGCTTTTTGAAATTCTTTGGTCTTATCCAAATCCCCTGTCAAGCCTAAAATTTTTCTAATCAGAGTACTATTCTTACCTTTTGCCTTGGGATTCACTTCAAATCTATCATATAACTTTTGTTCAGAGAAACCTTTGTAGGAAAGAATCTTCTCTGCAATAACCTCAGTAAATGACTTTTTTTCACCCCTAAAATTAGCCAAAACACTTTCTTGATCTGATTGGTTAAAAATTTTATGATTAATCAGATAGGTCATATAACTTGATTTTAATTCCCAAGCTCTTTGTTTTGCTAATTCATGACTAAATGGTTGCTGTCTTAAATCCTTTCCTTTACCTGCACCTTTTGTACAAGTTGATAAATAGTTTCCATCTGATTCTGATAATTCATGTGCCCTTCCATTTTTGATTTTATCTATAATCTTCTGATAGTCTTCAAGGATGACTGCCATATCCTCCTCAAACCATTCATATAAAAATATTTTTTCAATGACATAGTCCTTCATTGTTTGATTGGGAATTAAGCCATTGTAAAACAATAACAAAATCTTTGCACATTTTTTCCATAAATGAGTGGAGTAAAAATCCTCTAAATTTTCCTCCATATAGTTTAGTATTGTTAATACAAGTCGTTCTTTTGCACTAAGTGTCCCATTTTTGTTTATCTTAAAAGGAGTAACTTTTAACTCTACACCTATTTTTTCAAAGTCAGCTTCCGAGTCACTATTTGGCTGGTAACCATAGAAATATTTTTCAATATAATTTCCATACTGCCCTTTTGACTTCATACTAATTGCTTTATCTTGTACCTCAGAGACTACTCTATCATTATAATCGTCATATGATTTATAAAGCGAACGATTATACTCTTCCATAACATCGGAAAATTTTCTATTTAATAGTTTGTGAGAATATTCAATAACACTATCGATATCTTCATCGTTATAGTTAAATAAGTTTTGATCCATTTTCTTCTCCTATCTTTTATATTATATCAAATTAAACTAAAGCAAACATTAATACTTGATCAATCATTGAAAATAGTATATAATGGATTAAACTGTAAAAAAATGAAGGAGAAAAGATGAAAGTTCTCGAACTATTTGCTGGAGTTGGCGGTTTTCGGATAGGATTAGAAAATGCCGATAAGCAACTCTTTAAAACAAAATGGGCAAACCAATGGGAACCATCTCGTAAATCTCAAGACGCATTTGAGGTCTATGATTATCACTTCCCCAATAGCGAAAACATCAATATTAGTATCTCTGATGTAACAGACGAACAATTTTCCAAAATGGATGCCGATATGATTGTCGGTGGTTTTCCTTGCCAAGATTACTCTGTTGCGCGTAGCAAGAAAGATGAAAAAGGTATTGAAGGAAAAAAAGGAGTTTTATTTTGGGAAATCATTAGAGCAACTGAAATCATTAAACCCAAATACTTAATTCTGGAAAACGTGGATAGGCTTTTAAAAGCGCCCTCAAAACAGAGAGGACGTGATTTTGCAATCATGCTAACAGCTTTTAATAACCTTGGATATTCTGTAGAGTGGAGAGTTATTAATGCTGCTGAGTATGGAAGAAGCCAACGAAGACGTCGTGTATTCTTTTTCGTATATCGAAATGATACAGTCTTTGCCCAAAAAAATGACAATCTTTACGAAAAAAATGAAGAAATCTTTGAAGATAATAGGTATGATGACTATATTTTCAATCAAGGTCTATTTGCAAAACAATTTCCTATTAAACCTATAGCAGTTAAAAATCGTCATGTGTTTTATGAGTTACCAAATGATATAGTTGAAGTTTCAGATACTTTTACTGGTACTGTTTGGAATACAGGAATTATGAGACATGGAAAATACTATTCTATTGATACAGAACCTAATTACAATGGCAATCCTATCACTCTAGGAGAAATTCTTCAAGATGAGTCTGAAGTACCTGAAAAATATTTTTTAACTGATCAGTCAAAATTGGAAAAATTTCAATATCTTAGAGGACCTAAGAAAATTGAACGAACATCCTCTGACGGACATCAATACATCTATTCAGAAGGAGGAATGTCCCCTTATGATGATTTAAACCTTCCAGGACGAACAATGCTTACATCCGAAGGAACAGTTAATCGTTCCACACATTTATTATTTGTAAACAATAAATATAGATTAATTACACCCATTGAAGCTGAACGCCTTCAGGATTTCCCAGATGATTGGACAGCTAAAAAGAAATTGTCAGATGGATCTATTGTAGAGGTATCTGATAAAATGAGAATGTTTTTTATGGGAAATGCTTTGGTTACTGAGATTGTAAAAGAAATTGCTAAATTTATTAAAAAAATTGATTAATTTATCTGAAACTAAAAAAGAGGTGCGAGCCTCTTTTTTGTGTGACAAAATAAAAACATCTATCTAATCATATATGCTAGTGTCATAGTTCTGAAAATCATCTGAATCAAGAACAATTTCACAACTCTTATACTTTTCTCTTACAAGTCATTCGGCTTCATCTGGATTTTCAGCTTCTATACTTACTAAACGTGATAAAGTTTCTGTAATTTCTACTGTATACTTTTTCAGTTTTAAATTGTTTTCCAATCATTCACTTATTAGCAATAATCTATATAGTTTTGGGCTTTCCAACCACTCTGGTAATTCATCTCCATATTCCCAGCTATATTTTTTATTCAATAAAAAAAGTTGTTTCTCATCACCAAACTCCATATTTTCAGACAACCACCTCACACAATCAGGGTCTGATAAAGTATAAACCATTACACATAAGTTTTCATAATTTCCGATACTTTCCTCTACCTTTAAATTCTATTATTTCTTTGTCTCTTAATATTTGAAGCTGTTGCCTAATCTTTTCTTTGATATGATTGTTCTTAACAAAGATATTTTTTAGGTCACTTTCAAAACGATACATATCTTCAAGGGTAAATTCTGAACCCTCTATCTTATCTATACAATTTAGAATTTCTATTGTCCAACCTCTTACTGAAAGAGAGTTCTTCCTTAAAAATAAACTTTGCTTAAATTCTTTTGTAACTTTTTCTGGATCTCTAACTTGTCCATTTTTCACAAAAAATATTCTTCCTTTAGAAAGTACTTGTGATAAATCAATGTTACAACCAATCCAACCTGCTCGTCTAGCAGTTGGCGCAAGTGGCTTCCTTTGAATAATTGATTTCGGTGTAACAAATTGCTTCGGAAGGACAAGAAAATTATTTACCTCAAAATTTTTTGTATAAGTTAAAAAAGAAATTAGAATTATTATCTACCTGCACACGCTCCATCATCGTTGCATAAGCACCATCATTGATTGTTGATGAAAAATTTCCTTTTTTGCTCTTTAGTTCAAACTCCTCACTACAATGATTACAGTAAAAATCTGCTACAGGTCTATTATTTTCAAAATGATTTAAAGGATTTTTCCCACAATTAGGGCAATAAGACTGACGATAAACCCAATCCTCCATTAAGATACGTGCCTTCTGACTATTACTTTTATAGGTTTCTACTAGTTCTAAATTAAATTGTAATTCCATTTAAAAATTCCTCACTAATATGAGAATTCACTCGATATAAGCAATTAAAATCTACTATAACTAGTATACCACATATATGTACCTATTACATTTGTATTTCATCATTCTCTTTTATATTTCCTTCTCACATATCTCATAAAATATACCCTAGTTCTTGAGCTAATTTTAAAGAAAAAGCATAAAATTGAGCTATATTCGCTGGTATGGTAATTGCCATGGCAAGTCCACCTGGTAATCCTGCAACAACAGAAGTCCCACTCGCTAATAAAACATTATCCCTAATACAGACATTAGCCACTCGATCTAAGATTTCTTAAGATAAGAGAGACGTTGGGCCTTGTTCTAATAAGGTAGGAATGTCCTGTGAATCTAATTCTTTGGAAAACTTATCCACTAAAAACTTCGAACGATCAACCTTAACAACAGGTAGTTTCACCACTTGTTGCAATACTTGCATAGCTAAGTCTTGTTCAGCCATATAAATACCTCTTTCTCTTGTATCTTTATCTCATAATATCACACTATCTAAATTTTATAAATCTTTTTAATAATTTTTAATACTCTTCGAAAATCAAATTCAAACTACGTCAGCTTCACCTTGCCCTACTCCAGTACAGCCTGCGGCTAGTTTCCTAGTTTGCTCTTTGATTTTCATTGAGTATAAGTCTAGAAAGATTCCCCCATCATGTTTTATTGCCTTTTTCTCCACCAAAAAAGAGGGTTGCCCCTCTTCTTTAGTTCTTATCCAGATTGCGTAGCATCTCGTCAATCTTGTTTCCATACTCGATGGACTCGTCTTTGACGAAGGTCAAATCTGGGATTTTGTACAATTTCAAATTGCGACCAAGTTCACGTTTGATGGTACCAGTTGCTTTTTCAAGCCCGATTTGGACTTTTTGGATATCCGAAGCAAGGTTACTCAAAATGGTGTAATAAACCTTGGCAACAGACAAGTCACCCAGCATCTGAACATCTGTGATGGTCACACCTTGGACACGTGGATCACGGACTTTCTTTTGCAAAATCTCATTGACTTCACGCTTGATTTCCATGCCCACACGATCTGTACGGAAATGATTTGCCATGATATTCCTTTCTCTACTTTGAACCAAAAGCTAGGCCAGCAGACCTAGCTATTTTTATTAGATAGAGGAACTAGAGCCATTTGAATCTAGGAAACAAGCCTTAGATAGAACTGAAGTTCATCAAGGCGCTGTTGACGACGAGTCAAATGAGCTATCGTTTCTCTATTATCTCTTGATTTCTTCCATGACATAGGCCTCAATCACATCATCCATCTTAATATCATTGTAGCCGTCGATCATCAATCCACCTTCACGGCCGTTTGTAACTTCCTTAACGTCGTCTTTATAGTGTTTCAAGCTTGCGAGTTCACCATCATAGATAACGACACCATCACGGATAACACGGACTTTAGAGTCACGGGCAACCTTACCGTTGATAACCATAAATCCACCGATAGTTCCCACTTTAGACACCTTGAAGGTTTCACGAATAACTGCTTCACCGATAACTTTTTCTTCGAATTCTGGATCAAGCATCCCTTTCATGGCTTCTTCCATCTCTTCGATAACCTTATAGATAATGCTGTGGAGACGAATTTCCACATCGTCAGCTTCTGCTTGTTGACGAGCTTGTGGTGTAGGGCGTACGTTGAAACCAACGATAAAGGCATTTGAAGCTTCGGCAAGGGTCACGTCAGATTCATTGATAGCACCGACCGCTGAGTGGACGATGGTCACTTTGACACCTTCCACATCGATTTTCTGAAGTGATGCAGAAAGGGCTTCAACAGAACCTTGTACGTCAGCCTTAATGATAACGTTAACAGACTTGAGTTCACCAGCTTTAAGGGTATCAAAGAGGTTTTCAAGGCTAACACGTTGGGTAGCTTGACGTTGTTTCATGAGGGCACGTTTGGCACGCTCTTCACCTGCTGCACGCGCAGATTTTTCATCTTCGTAGACAGCAAAGTGGTCACCCGCCATTGGCGCTTCGTTCAAACCTGTGATTGAAACTGGCGTTGATGGACCTGCTACCTTAACACGACGACCAAGGTCATTGGTCATAGCACGGACACGACCGAAGGTATTTCCGACAACGATTGGGTCTTGAACATTCAAGGTACCTTGTTGAACAAGAAGGGTTGCGACCGCACCTTTTCCTTTATCCAAGCGCGCTTCGATAACTGTACCGATCGCACGCACTGTTGGGTCTGCCTTGAGTTCTTGAATTTCAGCTACAAGAAGGACTGTTTCCAACAATTCTTCGATGTTTTGGTTGAATTTAGCTGAGATTTCAACAAATTCAGAATCTCCACCCCAAGCAGTTGACATAACTCCATGCTCTGCCAATTCACCGATAACGCGTTCTGGGTTAGCACCTGGTTTATCAATCTTGTTGATAGCTACGATGATTGGAACATTGGCCGCTTTTGAGTGGTTGATGGCTTCGATAGTCTGAGGCATAACCCCGTCATCTGCCGCTACGACCAAAATCGTAATATCGGTAACAGAAGCACCACGCGCACGCATAGATGTAAAGGCCGCGTGTCCCGGTGTATCAAGGAAAGTAATCTTCTTGCCATTTTCCACGATTTGGTAGGCACCGATATGCTGAGTGATACCACCTGCTTCACCTGTCGCAACACGAGAATTACGAAGGGTATCTAGGAGTGTTGTTTTACCGTGGTCAACGTGTCCCATGATAGTTACAACTGGTGGACGCTCAACCAATTCATTTTCATTGAGATAACCATCTTCGACAAAGAAACGTTCGATGTCAGCATTATCCACTTCAACCTTTTGTTTGGCTTCGATACCGTAATCCACCATGAGGAGTTCGATGGTTTCCCCATCCAAGGATTGGTTTTGTGTGGCCATGACACCCATCATAAAGAGTTTCTTAACGATTTCAGCTGGTTCACGTTTGATACGTTTTGCGATTTCCGCAACGGTCATACCATCTGTATACTCAAATTCTGTTGGCAATTCATGGAATTTACGCTCTGTAACAGGTTTTGGAGTCTGATTACGGTTGTTCTTGTTATTGCCTTTTTTGTTCTTTTTGTTGTTATTCCAGTTACTATTCTTTTGATTTCTCACTTGATTTTGACTACTTCGATTCTTTTGTTGTTTTCTAGGACCATCTTCTTCGTGATCATAATCGTCACGATTTTTGTCTGGTCGAGCTTGTTTCTTACGACGTGTATCCACTGGCGCTTCTTTAGCTACAGGAGCAAGTTCAACCACTGCTTGAACTTGCTGTTCTTGTTGCGCTTGTTCAGCTAACTTAGCCGCTTCTTCAAAGATTTCCTCTGGTTCCTTGCGTTTGTTAGCTTGAGCCAAGGCTTCTTTAGCAGCCTGATACTGCTTGAAACGTTCCTCACTTGAACGTGCATATTCAGCATTTTGCTCTGCTTTTAGGGCTGCTGCACGGGCTTTAAAGTCAACACGTGGAGCCGCTTGATTTGGACGTTTATCCTCTTGTTGACGGCGTTCATTTCCTCGATTTTGCTGACCTTGCTGTTTCTTAGCTTGATCATTAAAGCGACGATTATCGCGGTTGCCTTGACCTTGTTTTCCACCATTGCGACCGTCGTTTTTCTGACGGTTTCCGTTTTGTTGTTGGTCACGGTTATTGCCCTTATTTTGCTTGCGTCGTTCTGCCTGTTCTTTGGCACGAGCTTCACGCTCAGCCTTGAAATTACGACTTTGCGGTTTAGCTGCTACTTTTTCTGTTTTCGGAGCGACTGGCTCAGCAGGTTTTGCCTCTTCCTTAGCTACAGCTGGTTTAGCTGGCTCAGATTTTTCGGCTTTCTTTTCTGCACTTACTTTTGGTGCTGCAGGTTTTGCTTCTACTTTCGGAGCAGCTGCAGGCTTAAAGCTGGCAGCAATTTTTGCAGCGACAGCTTCTTCCACACTTGATGAGTGGCTTTTCACATCCAAGCCCAACTCTTTTGCACGCGCTACAACTTCTTTACTTTCTTTTCCAAGTTCTTTTGCGATTTCGTACAATCTTTTCTTAGACAAATCATGTCCTCCTCTTCTATTCCATAAGAGACCTCATTTTCTTTGTAAATCCAGCATCTGTTACAGCCAAAACCTTTCTCGATTTCCCGACTGCTATGCTTAATTCCAGTGTTGAAAACACGGTTACAATTTCCACTTGATAATAATGACTTTTATCTTGAATCTTCTTGGTCAGATTGGGTCCAGCATCATGAGCTAGAAAGACCAACTTGGCCTTGCCGTCTTGAATGGCCTTGACCACCAATTCTTCACCCGATATAATCCGCCCTGCTCGCTGAGCAAGTCCCAAGAGATTACTTATCTTTTGCTTATTCAAGTCCTAACTCTCTTCTTTTCACTTTGTGATCCACATAAGCGATCAACTCGTCATAAAAGCTTTCTTCCACTTCCATGCTAAAGCTGCGGTTAAAGACCTTCTTCTTTTTCGCCTCTAGGGCTTCTGCATTGTCTAGTTTGATATAAGCGCCGCGGCCATTGGCCTTGCCCGTAGGATCAATAAAGACTTGTCCTTCCTTGTTCTTGACAATGCGGAGCAAATCACGCTTATCAATCACTTCGTTAGACACAACAGACTTGCGCAAAGGGATTTTTCTTGTTTTCATCTTTCCCTCCTCTAGCAGCTTTTATTCTTCTACAGTATCGTTTTCTACTTCCAACTCTACTGAAGCAGCGTCTTCCATGGCTTCAAATTCGCTAGCAGACTTGATATCGATACGGTAACCAGTCAAGTGAGCCGCCAAGCGCACGTTTTGTCCACGACGACCAATGGCAAGAGAAAGCTTGTTATCTGGAACAACCACCAAGGCACGTTTGCTGTCGTTTTCATCAAAGATAACTTGGTCAACCTCAGCAGGAGCGATGGCATTGTAGATAAATTCAGCTGGATCTGCTACCCACTCGATAACATCGATATTTTCTTCGATTGGTACCATGCGGTCATTTTTAGCATCGTAACGAGCTGGGTGGAATTTGCTAGTAATCTTCTTAATATTAGCACCACCACGTCCAACGATTGTACCGATAGCATCCACGTTTGGATTGTGGCTACGAACAGCAACCTTCGTACGGTCACCTGCTTCACGAGCCACGCTCATGATTTCAACAGTTCCATCATAAACTTCTGGAATTTCTTGCTCCATCAAACGTTTGATCATTTCTGGATGGCTACGGCTAACAAAGACGTTCACACCACGAGGGTTGTCTTCAACCTTGTAAACATAAACTTCGATACGATCATGAGAAGCAAAAACTTCTCCAGGAATTTGGTCTTGTTTTGACAATTGGGCTTCGATGCTACCAAGGTTGACATAGATAAAGCGGTTGTCAAAGCGTTCTACTGTACCAGACATGATTTCTTGCTCATGTTCTTTGTAAGTATTGTAAGTGATGGCACGTGTTTGCTTGCGCATTTTTTCCATGATGGTTTGTTTGGCAGATTGGGCTGCTACACGACCAAACTCAGCTGGTGCTTCTTCAAACTTGATTTTGTCTCCAAGTTCATAAGCTGAATTAATGGCAAGAGCATCTTTCAAGCTGATTTCCAAACGGCTATCAAATACTTCATCAACAACTTCACGGACAGTATAAACTGTAAAGTTACCTGTTTTTTCGTTGAAGTCAATAGCTACGCTGTCTGACTGACCATAGCGTCTGCGATAAGCGGAACGAAGCGACTCTACTACTGCGTCGATGATGTCTTCTTTTTTGATTCCCTTGTCTTCTTCCAAAATGCGGAAGGCCTCTAGCATTTCTTTACTCATGTTTTCTTCACTTTTGAATCCTCAAAAGCTATCCTTTCTTTTTCTATAATTTAACTGCTAAACGTGCTTTTGATACTAAACTGTATGGAATTTGGACGGTTTTCTTACGCGTCTTGTCCATATATTCCATAGTCAACTCGTCCTCTTCGAAGGCCAACAAGGTTCCTTCAAAGACCTTTTGCTTATCGATGGCTTGGTAGAGCCCGACATGGATGTATTCCCCAACTGCTCCAGCAACGGCATCCTTGGTTTTTAAAGGACGTTCCAAACCTGGACTGGTGATTTCTAGGAAATATTGTTCTGGGAAGGGATCTGGCTTGATGGTATCTAGGACAGGACTGATCATTTCTGTCAAGTCTGCCGTGTCGTTCAAGGTAATTCCTTCAGGTTTATCTACAAAAATACTGAGAATCATGTCACTGCCAATCTTTCCATACTCGATATCCACGAGCTCGAAAGGAGCTTCTATGACAGGTTCTACAACTTCTCTGACTAATTCTACGATTGTTGCGATTGCGTCCACCTCCTCATAAGCAAGAGGCGAAGATATTTCCCCGCCTCACTTTTCATATTCTTACTCTTAGTATATCACATTTGCTAACTTATGTAAAGCAAAAGCACTTATACAGCCTGATTTCAGGCTATTTCTTAAAATTCTACCTCAACTCGGTAGATAACTTGCCCCTTATTGGAGAATTTTTGCTCGTATTCTGTCATGACATTGCCTTCAAAATCACTGGCATGTAAGTCTAGCCAGACACCATTGAGCTTCATGCCATACTGAGAAAAGCTCACTAAACTGTACTCAAACAAGCCACGGTTATCCGTCTTGAAATGAATTTCTCCATTTTCAGGCAAGATACGTTTGAAGGTATCCAAGAAGGTCTTGTAGGTCAAACGACGCTTTTCATGGCGTTTTTTCGGCCATGGATCTGAAAAGTTCAGATACAAGCGATCAATCTCACCGTCTTCAAAGTAGTCAGTCAAGTCAGAACCATCTACCCACAAGAGCTTGATGTTAGGCACTCCAACTTCAAGAACCTTGTCTAAAGCATAGCTTAAAACAGACTTTTGAATATCAATCCCGATATAGTTGATGTCAGGGTTCTGCTTTGCCATACCTGAAACAAAGGCACCCTTCCCACTTCCAACTTCCACATGAATGGGATTGTCATTGCCAAACAAGTCCCGCCATTTCCCCTTGGCTTCCAAGGGATTGAGGACCACATACTGGGGATTTGCCTCTAGTAATTCTGTCGCCCCTTTACGATTTCTAACTCTCATCTTCTCTTTCCATACTTGTCTCGGAAGTGACGCAAGCCATGAATCTCCCGATTAACATTTTCTAAATCTTGGTTCATATAATACTTGGAAATCTGGCTCAAATAAGACAATTGACCGTACCAATACAATTTACTTAATACCGTTTGATTATACTTGTAACCGTAGTAGGTCAACCATTCCTTCCACTGATGTTCTGGAATATAATGGCAGAGCATATGGGCCACATCAAACATGCGGTCGGTCAAGCGAACCGAATCCCAATCTACCAAATAAATCAAGCCACTATCTGTCTCAATCCAATTACTATGTCGTACATCTCCATGGACAATGGTCGCATAGTCCTCTCTAAATCCTGGAATAGTCTGACGTAAATCAGCCATCACTTCACTGATAAAATGATTTTTACGCAAAGCATCTGGAGCCGTTTCCTGCCAAGACTGTAGTAAATCTACAGGTGTTTCCATGGCATAGCCCAAACGACTCAACTGTGTCATCAAAGGACGTGAGCGATGAAGGCGGGTTAAAATATTGACGATTTGTTTACGATTCATATCATAGGGGGTCAATATCTTGCCTGTCAACCATTCTTGAGCACACATATCACGCCCATCTGCCAAACGGCGACTCCATAATAATTGTGGAGCAATTTGTTCTCTAGCTAGACCAGGTAGGATTGGAGAGGTGTTCATTTTTACAAAGATGCGCTTCCCATCAGGATAGCTACCCATATAAGCCTTGCCACTTTTCCCAGGTATGGGAGTCAGTGTTAGCTCATTATCACCCAAATCCATTTCTTTCCTCCGTATAAAGTTTCCTTACTATTCTACTAGTTTTTGGCCTATTCGTCAACCGCTCCACACCCGATTCTCAAAGAAAAGCCTCTGGATTGGCTTGGGTATCATTATAGAAAGAAAAAGGCAAGCACCGTCTTCTGCTTACCTTTCATGATTTTTATAAATAATATAAGAGTGGCCAAGCATTGTAAAACATGTGAACTAGAGTAGAAACCCATAGGTTTTGGCTCTTTTTATAAGCAAATCCCAGTAACAAGCCCCCAAGTAGATAAAAAATAAACGAAGGGACATTAGAAGGACCATGCATAAAAGAAAAGAGAGAGGAAGTTAGCACAAGCCCTAACCAAGAATTGTCAAAAACCGCACCTTGAAGAAGTCCTCTGAAAATGAGTTCCTCCTGGATGGGGCCAAAAACTGAGGAAGTCAAAATCAAAGACAGAGAAATTCCTCTGCTGACTTCCGCCAAGTGTTGAACTCCTGCGCCAGAAGAAATAGCGAAGAAATGAATATAAACCAGCGTCTCAAGTACACTTAGAAGAAAGATTGCAATGAAAAGCAAAAGGTCTTTCTTGCTTAACATCCCAAAAGAAATCATATCAAACTTTCTAGCATAAGCAACGCTCAGCGAGGTTACTAGAAGACTTACAAGAATCAATGCAAATTCATTTTGAAAAAAGTCCCCATGGTTAATCGTATAAGGAACTGTAATGACGATTATTAGTACTAAAAATCCAAAGCACAAGGCATGAAATTTATCAAAAAACTCCATAAAATTATCCTCCTCACCAAACAGACTTCCTACGCGTTATTCTTTAGTTCTAGCCTTTCCAAAACAAACCATTTGAGTAACCAAAATCCGACCACATAACCACCCCCTAAAAAGATAGCCATTAAAGATAGCATGGGGTTTAGGAAATTAAAGACCACCGCAGATACAAAGGTTAGCACAAAAACATTAAAGGCAATGGTGTCAGAAGCCAAGACTAGAATATAGGGTGTCAACCAGTCTAAGGTTTTGGAATCTAGGAAAAATAAGCGTTTATACATGATAACCTCCTCTATGGCTGAAAAGCAAGCCTTTTGCTTTTTTTACCCCAAGACCCTATGTAGAAAAGTCAGCAAAAACGGGAAGGTCGCTACAATATTATTGATCACATGCACCGCATAGGATGGATAAATACTCTTGGTATAGCGGGTCAAACCGGCAAAGATGATGCCAAATGTCGCAAAGACGAAAATATCTAACAGACTAGGTAAGTTTGAAAAATGAGGAAGAGCAAACAAAATGGAAGGAAGAAGCAAATCAAGGCCAAATCGCGAATGCTTAAAGAAGGCGTGTTGAAGTAATCCCCTATAAATCAACTCTTCCATTAGTGGAGTCAGGAAAAACAGGGTTACATAGATACCTAGCTCAGCAAAGTTGGTCCCACTATAACCGATCAATACGGCCCAACCTTCAGCAGTTGACTGAACATGTTTAGCTATCTGAACGTTAAAAGAGATCTGGAGCACTAGCACTAATACTGTCAAAATCGAATACCAAAGCCATTTTTTTCTTGGAATGTGAAAGAGATAACCATGACCTGTCTTAACCAGAATCCAAATCATGACTCCGCTAAATAGTAAACTCAAGATATTTTGAATCCAGACGAAATTGCCAATCTGGGAAGAAAATTGCCAATAATTTTGGACGATAAGCGTCAGCTGAGAAAGACCAAATACGAAAAATAAGTAAGAGAAGACTGCACTTATTTTGAATAGAAGTTGATACTTTTTCATAGAAATTCTTCCTCATTTCTTGTATTTCAGCCTATATTCCACATAAATGAAAACCCGCTCCTATATAACCACGGTCATGATAACCGCGCGGGCAGTAACCACTTACTGGAAAAGGACCTGAATTTTTTAATATAGGAGGGTAAGAACCGAATGGACTTACCTGATTAGCGTACCCTCTATAAATATCAGATACATCCCCACCCTCTATACGAGCAAGCATTTCATTATCCATAACTGCAAATTGTGACATCATTTTTGTATCCATGACGAATATCTCCTTTTTTATGTTTAATTTTTGTCCTGTTGCAACCTTAACAATGTTAGTATACTACTATTTTTTGAAATTTTCCATCCAAATCATAAATAGTCATCAAAACATCTTGAGGCGTTAAAATAGTCGAAAAAGAAAGCATTTCAGAAATACTTTACCTTTTACCATTCATTTCATATACAATTATAATCTTTTATATATAAAATAAATACACCTATCTTCTCATTCTTATCTACAGGCAAATTCTAGCCATATATTATTACAAACAAATAGTATCATTGCACCTGTTTACCATCTATTTTTATTTATGAATTTTTTGTTTCACTTTAATCATTACAGAAGTCATAAAAAACGCGACAGCCAGCCGAAGCAGTTGGTAACTTTCTTCCTCTCCTGTTTTCGGTAATAATTTTTCATTCGAAGTAATAGATTTGCTTACATAATCAGTCCCCTTAACATCAGTTGAAGGAGTTTTATTTTCTTGAGCAACATCAAAAATAGGTTTAGGAGTTTCCAATTGATTCTTATTGTCTAACATTGCTAAATTGTCAGATTGAGTAGTTTTAGCTTCAGAAGTTGAGTTTGTACTCTTCACTTTCCCACTATTTTCACTATTAGAATTGGGATTAACATTGGATATTTTCATTTCAGTTCTTTTTTCATCACTCATACCTTTGCTGTCACTTACAACTTTATCACTAATATTCATGCTGTCACTTCTAGTATTCTCATCACGGACACTTTCAGTTACTGTTTCCTCAGAAGATTTCACTGTCTCCGTTTGCTTAGGTGAGTTTCTCGAGTACATATAATCATACACCTGTTGTGCAGTTGCTCCGCCACCAACCCATCCAGATGTCGGATGTCCATTTCTTAAATACAAAATTGTTGGTGTTCCTGGAATACCGACTTTTTAAATAGAAACTCTCTCGCTTCCTCATCAAAATCCTTACCATCCAAATCATAATACTCTAACTTCTTTTCAATCAAGTTATTAAATTCTTTCAATTCAGGAGAAAATTGACGACAATGAGAGCAAGTTTTTCTACCAAAATAAATAGTATGTTCCAATTGATCCTCTGTAAAAGATTGACGAACAGCTTCAATATCTATCTTTTTAAAGTCCGTAACATTGTTCTCATATTCTTCTGGAGTTACAACAGAAGGTTTATGCTCCACCTTTTCCTTAGCCGATGGCAAATCTGGTGCCACAACAGAACTATCATTCGCCTGGATAGATGAAGTAGTAGGATGTTCTTCTGCATATACAACACCCGTAGTAATAGATGCAAATACAAGTGGTACAAGTAATAGCGATTTTATATTTTGTTTCTTCATAAGAATACTCCTTTACATTTGTTATCTTTATCTTACCTTATTTAAGATTACAAATTCATCTAAATCTTAAATGGTCATCGAAACATCTTGAATTGCAAAAACTTCATTATAAAAGAGTAAGTATTGCGAAAACACTTACCCTTTTCTTTTATACTTCATTAAGCTCTACTTTTTATAATACTTCAAGCCCCAAATGAGTAAAAACATGACAATCAAGCAGAGAATATCACCAATATAGGCGATTATTTGTTGGTAGAATTTTCCTGCTGTGATACTTCTATACAAACAAATAATAGACATAAAACCTGTCAAGCCGACGAACATGAGTTGATTGGTTCTAGGACTAACCAAATCATCATTTACGTATATTTAAGAGCATTTCTTTTATGTTAATGTATGTTAGCACTGAAAAGCAAGACAGGCCAATAATATTTAAAATGAACAGTAATGGGTTTAAGTCTCTAAAAAAATTAGCCACTGACACTATAAGAAATACTAACAATACTATAGTCGAAACTATTTTTTTCTTATCCATAATTATTCACTCCATTCCAAGTCAGTCCATCTTATCAACGAAGAGCGATTTTTAACAGAAGGTAGCAGCACCCGTTGCACCTCCACCCCAAAAACCAGCAGCCGCTCCAGATACAGTACCAATGATAGGTAGCGTTACAGTGCCCACAGCACCACCAGCAACTCCTCCAGTCAATGCACCTCCAACTACACCGAGTCCACATTTTATCCAACCGCCACCTTCAATACAAGCAAGCACATCAGTATCCATAATCTCAAATTGTTCCATCATTTTTGTATTCATGACAAATACTCCTTTTTTATTTTTAATTTTTGTCCTGTTGCAACTTTGACAATTTCAGTATAGCACTATTTGTTAAAGTTTTTCATCCAAATCTTGAATTGTCATCGAAACATCTTGAATTGTAAAAAAAATTAAAAAAAGCAAGCATGAAAAACATACTTTCCTCTTTATATTGTCTTGATACCGACTTGTTGGTAAACTTTTCACCCTGCTATCCCATATCACTTTGACAGACGAAATAATATTAAAGAAACTCCCCTGTAAATTAATCTAGCAAATACAGGGGAGAAATTGATTCTTTAGAAAGTACTATCCTTATTCTTTTTGGGAGATTTTGAAAATATTTTTCTAATTAAATCATCCATATAGGGGCCTAACATACCAACTACTAAACCAATAATAAAACTTTTAAAATCCATAATTACCACCAACATGTGGCTGCATAAGCTACACCTCCAAGTATAGCTCCTCCTGCAGCACCAGCTGCTGCACCTTGCCATGTTCTTGTTTTAATTCCTAGCCGAATACCTCGTGCTACTCCTCCTCCAACACCTGCTTTGGCAAAATCTCCCCAATTGCATCCGCCACCTTCAACGCAAGTAAGCATATCAGTATCCATAATCTCAAATTGTTCCATCATTTTTGTATTCATGACAAATACTCCTTTTTATTTTTAATTTTTGTCCTGTTACAACTTTGACAAGTTTAGTATATCATTGTTTTTTAAAATTTTTCATCCAAATCTTGAATTGTCATCGAAACATCTTGAATTGCAAAAACTTCATTATAAAAGGGTAAGTATTGCGAAAACACTTACCCTTTTCTTTTATACTTCATTAAGCTCTACTTTTTATAATACTTCAAGCCCCAAATGAGCAGAAGCATGATGATTAAGCAGAGAACAGCGCCAATATAAGCGATTAGTTGTTGGTAGGATTCTCCTGCTGTGATACCTCTATACAAACAAATAATAGACATAAAGCCTGTCAAGCCGATGAACATAAGTTGATTGGTTCTAGGACTAACCAAATCATCATCTTCAAACTCTCTTATCCTCATTTCCCTAGTGAGATAAACAGTAACCAAAATAGAAGCCAAGTTAATAACCACTAAAAGAAATTGGAAAACTACGGAAAAATTTAAAAACTGACGAGATAGAAATAGATAAGTAGAAACAACCAAAGGTATCTGACCAAACAACAATCTTACTAAGAATGCATTGCGTTTTGTTGCAAATATTGTGTTCATTACTATCTCCTTTCCTATGCTAACAGGTAAGTGCACCACCAATCCCACCTAGTACAGCACCAATTGCTCCTGTTCCTATAGCATATGGTCCCAATAGAAATGTCGAACCATAAGTTGTTGCATACCCATCAATTGCGCCATACGCAATCCCTGCTCCACAAGCAATTGTTCTTCCCCAATCAATATCTCCACCTTCAACGCAAGCAAGCATTTCATTATCCATAACAGAAAATTGTGACATCATTTTTGTATCCATGACAAATACTCCTTTTTTATTTTTAATTTTTGTCTTGTTGCAACTTTGACAAGTTTAGTATATCATTGTTTTTTAAAATTTTTCATCCAAATCTTGAATTGTCATCGAAACGTCTTAAATTAGCTTTTTTATTTAAAACTACCTCTAAATTTTTTTAAAAAGATAATTTCTAATCACTTTTTTTACCATTCAGGAACTTTCAATGACTATTCAAGATTTCATAAAATATGAACTTATTTTTATGGCATAATATACCTATCTACTATATGAAAGGAATTGCCAATGACTTCTTATAAACGTACATTTGTTCCTCAAATAGATGCTAGAGACTGCGGTGTTGCTGCCTTAGCCTCGATTGCTAAATTCTATGGTTCAGATTTTTCTCTAGCTCACTTGAGAGAACTTGCAAAGACCAATAAAGAAGGAACGACTGCTCTTGGCATTGTAAAAGCCGCTGATGAAATGGGCTTTGAAACAAGACCTGTTCAAGCAGATAAAACTCTCTTTGACATGAGTGATGTCCCCTATCCATTTATCGTTCACGTTAACAAAGAAGGAAAACTCCAACATTACTATGTTGTCTATCAAACAAAGAAAGACTATCTGATTATTGGTGATCCTGACCCTTCTGTAAAAATCACTAAAATGTCAAAAGAACGCTTTTTCTCTGAATGGACTCGAGTAGCTATTTTTCTAGCTCCCAAACCCAGCTATCAACCCCATAAAGATAAAAAAAATGGTCTACTAAGCTTCCTTCCTCTGATTTTCAAACAAAAATCTCTCATTGCTTACATCGTTCTCTCAAGTTTATTGGTCACGATTATCAATATAGGTGGTTCTTATTATCTCCAAGGAATCTTAGATGAATACATCCCAAATCAGATGAAATCAACTTTAGGAATCATCTCAGTCGGTCTGGTTGTAACCTATATCCTCCAACAAGTCATGAGCTTCTCCAGAGATTATCTCCTAACCGTTCTGAGCCAGAGATTAAGCATTGATGTGATTTTATCCTATATTCGCCATATTTTTGAACTTCCTATGTCTTTCTTTGCGACACGTCGTACAGGAGAAATCATTTCACGGTTCACAGATGCCAACTCTATTATAGATGCCTTGGCTTCTACCATTCTCTCTCTTTTTCTGGATGTTTCTATTCTGATTCTTGTAGGGGGAGTCTTACTGGCACAAAACCCTAATCTCTTCCTTCTTTCTCTTATTTCCATTCCTATATACATGTTCATCATCTTTTCTTTTATGAAGCCTTTCGAAAAAATGAACCATGATGTCATGCAAAGTAATTCTATGGTTAGCTCTGCCATTATCGAAGATATCAACGGGATTGAAACTATAAAGTCGCTCACGAGTGAAGAAAATCGCTATCAAAATATAGACAGCGAATTTGTAGATTATTTGGAAAAATCCTTTAAGCTCAGTAAGTATTCTATTTTACAAACGAGTTTAAAGCAGGGAACAAAATTAGTTCTGAATATCCTTATCCTATGGTTTGGCGCTCAATTAGTCATGTCGAGTAAAATTTCTATCGGTCAGTTGATTACCTTTAACACACTTCTTTCTTACTTTACAACTCCTATGGAAAATATTATCAACCTCCAAACCAAACTCCAATCTGCGAAGGTCGCTAATAACCGTTTGAACGAAGTCTATCTAGTCGAATCTGAATTTCAAGTTCAAGAAAACCCTGTTCATTCACATTTTTTGATGGGCGATATTGAATTTGATGACCTTTCTTATAAGTATGGTTTTGGACGAGATACCTTAACAGATATTAATCTCACGATTAAACAAGGAGATAAGGTTAGCCTAGTTGGAGTTAGTGGTTCTGGTAAAACAACTTTAGCCAAAATGATTGTCAATTTCTTTGAACCCTACAAAGGACATATTTCCATCAATCATCAGGATATTAAAAACATTGATAAAAAAGTCTTGCGCCGTCATATCAATTACCTACCCCAACAAGCCTATATCTTTAATGGCTCTATCTTGGAAAATTTAACCTTGGGCGGTAATCATATGATTAGCCAAGAAGATATTCTAAGAGCTTGTGAATTAGCTGAAATCCGTCAAGACATTGAAAGAATGCCTATGGGCTATCAAACTCAGCTCTCTGATGGAGCTGGTCTATCAGGAGGACAAAAGCAACGAATAGCCCTCGCTCGTGCTCTTTTAACTAAAGCTCCTGTTTTAATACTAGACGAAGCCACTAGCGGTCTTGATGTCTTGACTGAGAAAAAAGTTATAGATAATCTTATGTCCCTAACTGATAAAACCATTCTCTTTGTAGCCCATCGTCTCAGTATAGCCGAACGAACTAACCGTGTCATTGTTCTTGACCAGGGGAAAATCATTGAAGTTGGTAGTCACCAAGAGTTAATGCAGGCGCAAGGCTTCTACCATCATCTGTTCAATAAATAAGGAGAATGTCATGAATCCTAATCTTTTTAGAAGCGTCGAGTTTTATCAGAGACGTTACCATAACTATGCGACAGTGTTAATTATACCTCTTTCATTACTACTTACTTTCATCTTGATTTTCTCCCTTGTTGCCACAAAAGAAATTACTGTTACTTCCCAAGGAGAAATCGCTCCTACAAGTGTCATTGCATCTATTCAGTCAACCAGTGATAATCCTATCCTTGCTAATCATTTAGTGGCAAATCAAGTAGTTGAAAAAGGTGACTTACTCATCAAATACTCTGAAACAATGGAAGAAAGTCAGAAAACTGCCTTAGAAACTCAATTACAAAGACTTGAGAAGCAAAAAGAAGGACTTGGAATTTTGAAACAAAGCTTAGAAAAAGCGACTGATCTTTTTTCTGGCGAGGATGAATTTGGCTACCATAATACCTTTAGGAATTTTACTAAACAAGCTCATGATATTGAACTGGGTATCACAAAGACTAACACTGAGGTTTCAAATCAAGCTAATCTTGCCAATAGCAGTTCATCAGCCATCGAACAAGAAATTACAAAAGTTCAACAACAAATTGGAGAATATCGAGAATTGAGAGATACTATCATAAATAAAAGGGCTCGCTTACCAACTGGCAATCCGCACCAGTCAATTTTGAATCGTTATCTTGTAGCCTCACAAGGACAAACACAAGGAACTGCAGAGGAGCCATTTTTATCTCAAATTAATCAAAGTATTGCAGGTCTTGAATCATCTATCGCAAGCCTCAAAATTCAGCAAGCTGGTATCGGAAGTGTAGCAACTTATGATAATAGTTTAGCAACCAAAATTGAAGTACTCCGCACTCAGTTTTTACAGACAGCTTCTCAGCAACAACTAACCGTGGAGAACCAATTAACAGAATTAAAAGTACAGCTAGATCAAGCGACACAGCGCTTAGAAAACAATACCTTAACCGCCCCAAATAAAGGTATCGTTCATCTGAACAGCGAATTTGAAGGTAAAAATAGAATTCCAACTGGTACAGAAATTGCTCAAATATTCCCTGTCATCACAGATACAAGAGAAGTACTAATCACTTACTACGTATCTTCTGACTATCTACCTCTACTAGATAAAGGACAAACTGTAAGATTAAAACTGGAGAAGATTGGAAATCACGGCATTACCATCATCGGCCAACTTCAGACAATTGACCAAACTCCTACCAGAACAGAGCAAGGTAATCTCTTTAAATTAACCGCTCTTGCAAAACTATCTAATGAGGATAGTAAACTTATCCAATATGGCTTACAAGGTCGCGTCACTAGTGTAACTGCAAAGAAAACATATTTTGATTATTTCAAAGATAAAATTTTAACCCATTCTGATTAATTTTCAGATAACACTCTATAACTATTTATTATCTTATCAAAAAGGAGAATCATAACATGGATAAGAAACAAAACCTAACTTCATTTCAAAAACTAACAACTACTGAACTCAACCAGATTACAGGTGGAGGATGGTGGGAAGAACTCTTACATGAAACAATTTTAGGTAAATTTAAAATCACAAAAGCACTTGAACTACCTATTCAGCTATAAAAATAAGACCGAGAAACAAGCACTCTCGGTCTTATTTTTTATCATTCTGTATGTATTATAGTAAACACCTGACGAAATACTTGATTTTGGCAGGTGGTATTTAGACTGGTATTGGGATGGCTTTCCACAAGCTTCATGACGGTATAGAGACCAACTCCTCTATCCTCCCCTTTAGAACTGGCTCCAAAGGAGAAGATTTCAGAAATATCTATGCTCTCTTTTTTGATGGAGTTTTCAATGATAAAGGTCTCCTGTGCTCCATTTTTAAAAAAGGCAATTGAAACATGAGGTTGACTAGTCTCTGCACTGGCTTCAATAGCATTATCACAAAGGATAGACACAATGGTTAGAAAATCAAGTAGGCTCATCCCCTCAACCTGAATCTCCTCAGGAACTTCAACATTAAAGACAATGTTCTTTTCTCTAGCTTTTAGAAATTTCCCTGCTAGGAGACTTTTGAGGGCGCGGTCCCGAACATTCAACAATCGCCCAAGGTCATATTTATTGTCCTGCAATTTCTGACTGGAATCTTTTAAGACGGAGCCGTAGACCTCTTTTATCTGCTCCATATCCTCCTCTTCAATACCCAGACGTAAACTAGTCAAGAGGTTGGTGTAGTCATGGCGAAAACTCCGTACTTCCTTGTAAAGCTCCTCTATATGCAGACTATAGCGTTCCATATCTCTATAGCGCAAGGCCTGCTCTTGGTCCAATCTCTCATGGAGTTTGTCCTTCAAATAGGTATCTAATTTCTTGATAACCCCCATAAAAAAGAGGAGGTAAAACACTAGAATCAGATGGCGAACAGTCTTTGATTGAATACCTTGTTCATATTCAAGGTAAGATAGACTTTGCATCACTAGATAATAAGACCCCATTACCCAGTTAATCTTAGTAAGAGACTTTTGAAAACCTTTATCGAGAAACTCCTTTCTCAATCTAGTGAAATCATAGTCTAACCATTTCAAAAAGACTAAAACTATGAAGCAAACGAATATCATAATCAATACAAAGATAGGATTGCCATCCCCATCTACAATTCCTTGCCCCAAAAATGGAAGCACAAAATAGGAAACACCTCTGTAAAAGAGCTCTACTAATATCATTGGGAAGAGACCATAAAAAATAAGGATTTTTTTAGGAAGCCCTCTTAACAATAAGAAAGATAGACCTATACCGAACAAAGGTTCTATAAAATAGGACAAATATTCACTTACATCCAAAAATTGAAAAGTCGCAAAAATGGCTCCTAGAAGAAATTTCAGAAGAAAAGCTTTGAAAATCCTCTCAAAAGTGAGACCAATTCCATCTACCTTAAAGAAAATGACAATTTCTAGTCCATTAATAACAAGCGCATACAACAATATCCAAGCAACAGCCATAATTTCTCCTTAATCAGTGTAAGTTATTGATAGCTTCAGACACTTTCCTGACCTTATAACGCGCGATTAGACAGCTTCCACCATTGGGAAAGAAAAGCAGTTTTTCTTTCTTATCTAAATGCACCACATTTGCTGGATTGATAAGAAAAGAGCGATGGCACTGCAGGAGACGAGGCTCCTGCTTGAGAATCTCCTCTAAACTCGCTGTAAATTCCAGTCTGTCCGTCTCGGTATAGAGAATAACATGATGAGATTTTGGGGACGTTTCGAGATAGTAAACCTCTTTAAAAGGATACTGGAATTGAGCAAATTTTGATTTAAAATAAAAGCAATCTTCCGCCAGACTTTTACTGTCTTGACCATTGGCATAGAGGAGGGCTGTCTCGATACGAGATTCAAACTTCTCTGCCGAAAGGGCCTTATCAATATAGTCCAAAGCAGACACTTGGTAGCGAAAGGACAGGGGCATAAACTCCGAGTGAGTCGTCACAAAGACGATCAGGGCATATGGATCCCGATCTCGAATCTTTCTAGCCACTTCTAGCCCCTTCATCTCCTCGTTTCGAATCTCAATATCCAAAAAGAATAGCTGATGTGCGCCCTTCTCATGCACCTCTGCCAGTAGCTGGTCTGGCTTACCAAAGACCTCAAAAGAGCTGGGAATGATATGATGTTCTTTCAAAAGTTTCTCAATCGTCGTTTCAATCCTAGTCTGTTGGGAAAAATCATCTTCCAAAACAAATATTCTCATCTTCCTACTCTCCTTCTTTCAACCATTTTTGACGAATTTCTCTATAGCGACGTCTGGCATACTTGACAGCGTATTGACCTTCTTCTCCGAGAAAAAGGATTCTTTCTTGAAAATCAATCGATTTCACTTTATCAAGATTGACCAAACAATTTCGATGACATCTCATCAAGGTTTTCCCATATTGGTTCTCAAGATCACTTAAATTTTGAACCATATTAAAACTAGCTTCTTCTGTAACAATCTGTACAGTATGGGCTTTAGTTGGATGTGTTTGGATATAGTAGACATCGTCGATGTTTACTTTATAAACTGTTTTCTGTGTCTGAATAATCATATGTTTCATTGGATTCTCCTCCTAAGAAAAGAATAACAGAAAAGTTCTCACACAAGCGCACCCAATCCTAAACAGTCTTTGAAAACTCCTAAAAGGACTATTTTTCTACAACATCATGACGAGCTTACAACTATTTTATCATAAAATTCACTCAGCGCAATTCAAGACATTTCAAGGACAATTAAAGATTTGAAGGTGAAAAAGGAGATAAAAGTGATAGACTATGATTATAGAAAGACTATGTTTGCAACAACTTTAAAAATCATCAAAAAAGGAGGGGTGCATATGATTTATTCACATCCACCATGATTAACACCCTATAAATATACTCTATTGCAATTGACGTAAATATAACAAGGAGAAAATTATGGCCAAGTCAAATAAAACAAAACAATTAACATCAATCGAACTTTCTCATATAAATGGCGGTAGTATTCCATATGGATGGTATTCTCCGTTTCATATGATTAGCGATAATGTACTATGTAGAAATGGATATTCATATAATAAAGCTAATCTTGATAATGGTAAATGTATCATTGATTGGGGCAACATAGTTGGCAATGTTGCTAATAATATAGGTGCCTCACTAGGAGATTTACACAATCCCTTACCTTAAAACATAAATTATATAGGAGGTCACGTAAATGACAGACACAAACCCCATCAAAACAGCTCAGGCTTTGATTACTGACTTAAATAAAGCCTACCAAGCATGCAAACAGGCAACCGCTGACGACGTCCGCTTTCAGGAGCAATTAAACTCTATTCTTGGTTTTTTAGCCAAGGCTGAGACAGTGGATAATCGAGTCTTGATTGAACTGGAAAAATTTTACCAGACTTCCAGTCTTCTCATGGGACTCAGCGCTCTTGATCCAGATGCTCCAACTCGCGCCGCTTGGCGGGCCTATGACCGCTTCCACTTTGACCAAGTCAAGACCAAGTTGAGCCTCTACGGGCCAACCATTATCTTGTAGAAAATAAAAGAAGTTGAGGCAAACTGAACTCAACTTCTTTTTTAGTGTCATATAGGCAATGTTAGTCCTGCATCTGACGTTTTACCTGATAAGGCAAATACAAGACTTGTAAAACCAAACCTGCACCCAGCAAGGCTAGAAGGGCTAGTTTTTCTTGGAAGGTAATCAACCCGACAACTAATTCCACAAGTAAAACAAAACTGGTCAATCCTCGGACTACCGCCTGCAAGCCTTTTTCCTTTTGCCCCTTGTCCAGTGGAAAGAGTTGAGTCAAATACTGGTAGTCAAAGGCATGATAGAGGGCCAGCAACTGGAAGAGCAAGAGGTAGTTAAAGAGAACTACCACTGCTGTCGCAATCCAAGCTTGCTCGATAAAGACCTGCGCCAGCAAGGAAAGTAGGAGCAGACGGAGACTGAGCGCAAAGAGATCTCCATTTCGCAAATAAGAACGAAGATAGAGATTTTGCCAAATCTTCCCAGGCACCTTCTGAACAACCTTTAGGATAAAGTCCAGATAGGCACGACGCTTGACGCTGTTTGAAATTCCCTTTACCTGCGTAAAGAGGGCAAAGAAACGAAGCAAGACTTGTTTGCGCTTGCTTTCTTGGGAAATGACATAGTCCCAGTTCAGTCCAGTTTCAGTGAAAAATTTGCTGGCCTTTTGACGAAAGAGGAAATATTTACCTAACCCAAACAAAAGCACATAGATTAGGAAGACAGGCAAGCCATAACCCATGGCTAAAAATAAGGGCGCAAATAAAAGCAAGAAAAGGGTCTGTACAAAGAGCCAAAAGACTAGGGAAATGCCAGTTTGACGCTTGAGATGGAGCTTGATTTCCTCTTCTCCAACTAAGAGAAAGAGCTTGTCTGGAGCCTCCATATAGGTGGCAATTCCACCCCAAAGCAACAGTAAAACAGAGGTAATTCCTACAAACAAAAGGATGAGCCAATGATTTTCAGGAAAATCTTGCAAGAGTTGACTGTACTGGTAGGCTAGAAAGCCCAGCAGGACAAGCAGGAACAAGACAAAGTGGTCATTGAGAACATAACGTAGATAACCAAGACACTCCTTACGAAAAGCCTGCTTTCTCTTTAAAAACAAGTCTTTCATAGGTCCTCCTCTTTGGTCAGAGCCAAGTAAATATCATTCAAACTAGCCTCAGGCATGTTAAAGGCTTCGCGCAGTTGCAGGAGATTTCCCTTAGCACGCACTTCCCCTTTGTGAAGAATGACAAAAGCATCACACATCTTTTCCGCTGAATCCAGCACGTGGGTACTCATGAGAATAGACTTGCCTTTTTGCTTTTCCACTTCCAAAAGCTGAATCAAGTCCGCAATAGCCAACGGGTCAAGACCAAGGAAAGGCTCATCCACGATGAAAAGACTTGGATCCACCACAAAAGCACAGATAATCATGACCTTCTGCTTCATCCCTTTTGAAAAATGAACAGGGAACCAGTCTAATTTCTGGTCCAGACGGAACATTTTTAACAAAGGTTCTACTCGATCAAAAGCAAGATCTTGCTCAATACCATAAGCCATGGCAACCGTTTCGATATGCTCTCTGAGGGTCAATTCCTCATACAAGCTAGGTGTCTCAGGAATGTAGCCAATTTGCTTGCGGTAACTTGTCGCATCTTCTTGCAGGGTCAGGCCATTGATATTGATGGAGCCACTATAAGGTGTCAACAGACCGATAATTTCATTGATGGTCGTCGATTTTCCAGCACCATTGAGACCAATCAAACCGACCAACTGCCCACTTTCAACAGTAAAAGACACATCTTTCAAAACAGGGACATGAACATAGCCACCTGTCAGGTTTTTAATTTCTAACATATTTTCTCCAAATCTGGTATAATGTAGCTATATTATATCAAAATTCAGTACAGTAGAGGTAGATTTTATGTCAGATTGCATTTTTTGTAAAATCATCGCAGGGGAAATTCCTGCTTCAAAAGTATATGAAGATGAGCAGGTTCTTGCCTTTCTTGATATCTCTCAAGTGACACCAGGACACACCTTGGTCGTGCCAAAAGAACACTATCGTAATCTTTTAGAAATGGATGCTACTAGCGCCAGCCAACTCTTTGCCCAAGTACCAAAAGTAGCTCAAAAAGTCATGAAAGCTACCAAGGCTACTGGTATGAATATCATTGCTAACTGTGAAGAAGTCGCAGGTCAAACCGTCTTTCATACCCATGTTCACCTCGTACCTCGCTACAGTGCGGACGATGACCTTAAGATTGATTTTATCGCCCACGAACCAGACTTTGACAAACTCGCTCAAGTCGCTGAAACCATCAAAAATGCCTAAGGAGTTGCCATGAAATTATCCAATCTATTGCTATTTGCAGGAGCTGCAGCTGGAAGTTATCTGCTCACAAAAAATCGCCAAACCATCACAGATGAAGTCTTGAATACCACTGACCGCGTTCAAGCTATCAAGGACGATGTGGATATTATCCAAAACAGCCTACAAATCATTGACCAGCAAAAAGAACTCATCAAGGAATATCAAGAAGACCTGACTTACAAGTTTAAGGTCTTGGAAAAGGATATCCAGACTAGACTAGCTGTGATTAAAGAAACACAGGAAATCGAAGATAAGTAAAAAGAGCCAGTCGGCTCTTTTTTAAAACGTAAACAAGTTATATCCCATCAACTATACATCATAATTTAGGCAACTCATACTCAATAAAAATCAAAGAGCAAACTAGAAAGCTAGGCGCAGGCTGCTCAAAACACCGTTTTGAGGTTGTGAATAGAACTGACAAAGTCAGCTCAAAACACAGTTTTGAGGTTGTAGACAAGCCGACGCTGACGTGGTTTGAGGAGATTTTTAAAGAGTATCATTCACCATTTCACAACTAAATCGAAGATTTTCCGCCGTACTGAAAACGAGTCTGGGATAAAAGTCTAATCTTCAATATAAAAAGCGAACAAAACGAGTTATCTGACACTCAGAATTCTGTCTTGTTCGCTTTTTTATCTAATCTATCGATTTTTAAAATTTATAATAAAGAATTCCTGAAATCAAAATCTTTTTGTCTCAGACTCGTCCGGAAACTTTGAGACCTAGGCTCAAAGTTTAGGTATGGAACTTCGAAGAAGATCGCTACCGTCCGTCATTACTTAAGGAAAGTCTTAAAAAATCTATAAACAAAAAGAGCCACTCGGCTCTTTTTGTTTATACTCAATGAAAATCAAAGAGCAAACTAGGAAGCTAGCCGCAGGCTGTACTTGAGTACGGCAAGGCAACGCTGACGTGGTTTGAATTTGATTTTCGAAGAGTATTATTCTCCTTCAAAGGCATCTTTAATATGGTCAAAGAAGCCCTTTTTCTTTGGATTGACTTTTAAATCACCAGCAGCTGCAAATTCTTTCAAGGCTGCTTTTTGACGATCGTTCAAGCCTGTTGGTGTTACGACATTAACGGTAACATATTGGTCACCAACTGCACCACCACGAAGACTCGGAGCTCCTTTGCCACGTAGGCGGAATTTCTTACCAGTCTGAGTTCCCTCTGGGACAACCAATTCAACATCACCGTGAACAGTTGGAATATCTACTGTGTCACCAAGAGCTGCTTGGACAAAGTTGAGGTTGAGATTGTAGAAGATAGTAGTTCCTTCACGTTCAAACTTATCGCTGGCTTCCACAGAAACAACCACGTACAAGTCACCATAAGGTCCACCGTTAAATCCAGCTTCACCTTGACCAGCTAGGCGAATTTGTTGACCAGTTTCCACACCAGCAGGAATTTTGACATGTACGCTATGATCTTGTTTTTCATGCCCTGTTCCGTGACATGTTGTACATGGATCTTTGATTTCTTTTCCGCGACCATGACAGACATCACAGGTTACTTGACGACGCATCATACCAAGCGGAGTCTGCGTATCGACGTTAATGACACCAGCACCATGACAGCGTCCACAAGTGACTGGACTGGTTCCTGGCTTAGCACCTGAGCCATTACATGTACGACAGCTTGCTTCACGGTTGTATTTAACTTCTTTTTCAGCTCCAAAAATAGCTTCTTCAAAGGTCAAGTTCACACGATACTGGAGGTCATCCCCTTGGCGAGGAGCATTTGGATTGCGTGAAGCACCGCCTCCGCCGAAGAAACTTGAGAAAATGTCCTCAAAACCACCGAAGCCACCTGCCCCATTGAAACCGCCAGCTCCACCACCGAAGCCTCCAAATCCACCATTGGCGCCTGCAGCACCATATTGGTCATAGGCAGCCCGTTTTTGGTCGTCACTCAAAGTCTCATAGGCTTCTTGAACTTCCTTGTACTTTTCCTCAGCACCAGGCTCCTTATTGATATCTGGGTGATATTTTTTCGAAAGCTTACGATAAGCCTTTTTGATCTCGTCTGCCGAAGCGTTTTTTGACACCCCCAGACGATCATAAAATTCAGTATTGTTCATACAAGATACCAAGACCGTAAAATTCGACTGAAAAATAGGAAATCTGACGCTGGAGCGATGCTCCTAGACAGATTTATCTTTTTTCCGAGAATTTAGGTCGGGTTCAATTCCTTTCTGTTATATTAAGTAAGAAATTTGGGAACCCGTGTTCAATTCCCTGAACACATTTGTTCCTTTCTTTCATATTGATGAGACAAAACCCAAACAAATGATATTCCGTCCCTTTTTATCGAAAAACAGAGGCTGGGTTGCAACCTCTGCAAATAAGTAAATTAACTTTATTTTGATTTTAAATATCCTATAAGTACAGAAATATTTATATATTTTTGTCTCTTCTTAGTATTTGCTATAAAATTCCAATAGATTAGAAGGAATACACCGACAACCCAAATCATGCCCATTATAAACGATATTATAAATTCTGGTTTTTGTATGGTTGCTGATACTAGTGCTGATACTAGCGCTGACAACAATACTGAAGTAACAAAATTCCTTACCGCCTCATCATTTTTAACACAACTTTCATGCTCAGCTAAAATAATTGCTTTATACCTAGCCAAATATACTGCTGGAATATTATCTATAAAATCTTTTGCAGACTCATAACTATCAGCTTTATTACAGAAATCATTATAAACTTTTCGTGTATTTTTTAGATATTCTTCAGCCAATACACTCATCTTACTTTTCAGTAAACTCTCCGTCTACGACGTCATCGCCTGCGTTTCCTGTTGCTTGTGTGCCTTCTGCTCCTGCTTGAGCTTGTTGCGCTGCTGCTGCTTGTTCGTAGAGTTTAACAGCAAGTCCTTGAGCTTTTTCGTTCAATGCTTCAAGTTTTGCTTTCATATCGTCCAAGTTGTTGTCTTCTTGAGCTTTTTTAAGGTCATCAAGGGCAGATTGGGCAGCGTCACGTTCTGCGTCGAATCCTTTGCCTTCAGTTTCCTTGATTGTCTTTTCAGTCGCAAAGATCGCTTGGTCTACTTCGTTACGAAGGTCAACTTCTTCTTTACGTTTCTTATCTGCTTCAGCGTTAGCTTCTGCATCTTTCATCATGCGGTCAATTTCTTCGTCAGTCAAACCTGAGTTTGATTGGATGACAATTGTTTGTTCTTTTTGAGTTCCAAGGTCTTTAGCTTTAACAGACACGATACCGTTCTTGTCGATATCAAATGTTACTTCGATTTGAGGAATTCCACGAGGTGCAGCTGGGATATCTGTCAATTGGAAACGTCCAAGAGTCTTGTTATCTGCTGCCATTGGGCGTTCACCTTGAAGAACGTGGATATCAACGGCTGGTTGGTTGTCTGCCGCAGTTGAGAAGACTTGTGATTTAGATGTTGGGATTGTTGTATTGCGGTCGATGAGTTTTGTGAAGACTCCACCCATTGTTTCGATACCAAGTGACAATGGTGTTACGTCAAGAAGGACAACGTCTTTGACATCACCAGTAATCACACCACCTTGGATAGCCGCACCCATAGCAACTACTTCGTCAGGGTTTACTGATTTGTTTGGTTCTTTACCAGTTTCAGCTTTAACAGCTTCAACAACGGCAGGGATACGAGTTGAACCACCAACAAGGATAACTTCGTCGATTTCTGACAAGCTCAAACCTGCATCCGAAAGGGCTTGACGAACTGGAACTTTTGTACGTTCTACAAGGTCACGAGTCAAATCGTCAAATTTCGCACGAGTCAAAGTCATTTCCAAGTGAAGAGGGCCAGCTTCACCTGCAGTGATAAATGGCAAGCTGATTTGAGTTGAAGTTACACCAGAAAGGTCTTTCTTCGCTTTTTCAGCTGCATCTTTCAAACGTTGCATTGCCATCTTGTCAGTAGACAAGTCAATACCGTTTTCTTTCTTGAATTCTGCTACCAAGTGGTCAATGATTTTTTGGTCAAAGTCGTCACCACCAAGTTTGTTGTCCCCTGCAGTTGACAATACGTCGAAGACACCGTCACCCAATTCAAGGATAGAGACGTCGAATGTACCACCACCAAGGTCAAATACCAAGATTTTTTCTTCTTTGTCAGTCTTGTCCAAACCATAAGCAAGAGCTGCTGCAGTTGGTTCGTTAACAATACGTTCTACTTCAAGACCAGCAATTTTACCAGCGTCTTTTGTTGCTTGACGTTGAGCGTCGTTGAAGTAAGCAGGAACTGTGATAACTGCTTTGGTTACTTTTTCACCAAGATAGTCTTCAGCGTATCCTTTCAAGTATTGAAGAATCATAGCTGAGATTTCTTGTGGAGTGTATTCTTTTCCATTAGCAGAAACTTTTTCAGAAGTTCCCATTTTAGATTTGATAGAGATAACTGTATCTGGGTTTGTAACTGCTTGACGTTTCGCAGCGTCACCAACAATGATTTCTCCGTTTTTGAATGAGACTACAGATGGAGTTGTGCGGTTTCCTTCTGGGTTTGCGATGATTTTACTTTCAGTTCCTTCAAGAACTGCTACTGCTGAGTTTGTTGTACCTAAGTCAATACCGATAATTTTAGACATGTGTTTTTCTCCTTGTTAGTTAATTTTCTTTTTGATATTTCCCTTAAGTGGTGGGGACGTGAGCAACTCCCTTCGGGATTTCATCACTTATTTTTGAGCCTATTGTCTCAAAAATCCCCTGTTTCAGTAGCAAAAGCTACTGAAACTTTTACCACGGCGGGAAATATCTTCCTTGCAAGCCTCCGGCTTGCCTCTTATCTTTCTTCATAGTTTATTGTCGTTTCGGACAAGTTTTCTATTATGTAAATTGCGACACGAGAAGTCGAAATCGATTTTATTTCGACGACGAGTTAATAAGGAGGCTAGGCAAATGCCATAGCGATTGCCGTTTTCTGACGAGTTGCTTTAGCTACCGTCAGAATTGCCGAATCGAACACGCCCTAAGCTCTGAGTAAAAAAGATAGATTTTCTTGTGTTCATCGAACACTTCGTCAATCTCCTATTTTTACTGCGAGCTTTTTACGGGCTTTGTATCTTAGTTATACACCACTACCATTGCTGGGCGTAGGATGCGGTCATGGAGTTTGTAGCCTTTTTGGAAAACTTGGGCGATGGTATCTGCTGGGTGTTCATCGTCTGCTGGGAGAGTTTGGATGGCCATATGGTAGTTATGGTCAAATTCGCCATCTGCTGCGATTTCTTCAATTCCTTCTTCTTTCAAAGAGTGAATCAAGCTTTCTTGCACCATCCCCAAGCCCTTCTTCACATCATCTGTCAAACCTTCAACTGCAAGTGCACGCTCAAGGTTGTCAAGAGATGGTAAGATTGCTTTTGCCAAGTCCTGGCTACGATAACGTTGCAAGTTTTGACGTTCTTCATTGGCACGGCGTTGGATATTTTGCATTTCTGCATGAGCGCGAAGATATTTGTTTTCGAACTCATCTGCACGTTCATTTGCCAAGTCCAACTCAGACTTTTCAGGAGTTGTTTCTTCAGCTGTTTCCACAACTTCCTCTTCTTGAACTTCTTCTACTTCTTCCTTTTTTATATCTTGGGCCATGTTCGCCTCCTTTAATGATTTCAATCTTAGTGTACTTCGTAATGATTACTGCTGAGGTAGCGGTAAAAATCTGTCAACTTCATGGTCAAAACACGGTTGACCACATTGACTTGGTTGATTAGCTGTTGGTAATCCAGATTGACTGGACCGATAATGGCTAGAATTCCAACTCCCCGATAAGGAATGAGGAACTTGCTACTAATCACCGCTAGGTCAGCTAGACAGGACTCTTGACTGTCTGCAACACAGACATTTTGCATCTGATCTTCACGCAATCCCTCACGAATCTCCAGAGCCACCTTTTGCGGTTGGTCAAAGAACTGATAAGCTGCCAGATTGGCAAAATTCAAGAGATTGACCTTGCCCGCCACCACAATGTTTTCGTTGAACATTTCCTTAAAGATGTGTTCAAAGAGATCAATGACATTGTCCGTTGTTGTAAAGTATCGCTGGATAATCTGCGGAATCTCCGTCCGAATCTTGTAGTGAATATCTAGAACAGTGTGACCGAGGAAACGTTCTCGAATGATTGCCTTCAGTTTCAGCAAATCTTCCTGCAAGAAGTTCCTTGGAATCAGAAACTGACTGGTAACCGTTCGCGACTCGTCTAGGGTAAATACTGCCAAGGCTGTATGTTGCCCCAAAACAACGATATCAAAGGCTGTCAACCACTGCCTGCTGGGCTCAACATCCAGTGCCACTACCGTACAGCCACTCAAGTCTGTCAGTAGATTAGCAGCCTCTTGCAGAATATCCTCCAATTTGAAGAATTCCTGATCAAAGGCTTTGACAATCTCATATACCTCATTTTCAGCTAGTCGGTCAAAATCCAGTGAGTGTTTCACATAGTACTGAAAACCAGCAACACTTGGCATCCGACCACTTGAAGTATGAGCCTTCTCAAGCAAACCTTGCTTTTCTAGAGCCGCCATGTCATTACGAATGGTAGCACTGCTAGAGTTAATAGACTCTTGCAAGGCTTTGGATCCGACAGGTTCGTGCGTTTTGGTAAAGATGTCAATAATCAGATTTAAAATATCCTGCTGACGCTCTGTAACCATCTCATCACTCCTCTCTGTCTGATCGATTAGCACTCGATGCACTCAAGTGCTAACTTATGATTCTATTATACACCCTTAAAAGAGAATGTCAAGACAAAAACTCAAAAAATTAGCACTCTTTTATCAAGAGTGCTAAAAATCAGTCTGAAGACCTAAAGGCATATAGAGCAAAAATGACAAAGAAAGATTGCGACAGTTCTTCCCGAAACAAACTCATACAAACAACAAAACCTCCTAAGAAAGTAGCTGCACATGAACGAAGTCTATATCGCATAACTTCCCACCTGAGATTATTACTCATATAGACTTGATCCTCTGAAAGTATATCAGAAGCCGATTTACGAAGAATCGAACAAAAACCTGCTCCTATCAATTCCCAACCTCTATTTCTAAAATCTTGCAGTTCATGCTTATATTTTTTAAGAAATCTAGAATCATAGATACGGTAGATGACATCGTCTGGTTGACATTGGTCAAGATAGAACAAACCAAAACGACCCGTTCTATATCTCCAACCTTTCAAATGCATCTCATGCAAATACTCTTCTTCCTTGTCCAAATCAACAATGGTGAAAATCCGAAATTCTACTCTGCTATTCATTGTCTTACCCCAAAATTAGAAAACATGCCTAGCGTTATTTATTAGATAATTCTTTCCATTTTTGACTCAATCTCCAAAAAATATAAGAAATCTGAACCGCAAAAACTATCAATAAAACCCAATCTATTATGAAAATCAAAAACACTTTCCAACTGAAAGAACTACCTCCAGTGACAAACTTTGAGAAAAACGGTAGTAGAGCTAAAAAGAGAAGTAAAATAGGAAGCATCCGCATTGTTAAAATCCTTTTGACATAAAAAAATCTTTATTTAAACTAAAATATTATAGCAAAATTTACGCCAGTTTTTGAACGGCTGATGTAGATATTTTATACTTTCAAAATGTTTAAATGTGATTATTTATTTTTGAAAAATAGCTCACCAGCCCGACTGAAAGTGCTTATAGAATGATAATAAGTTGCCTGCCGAAAACAGTGAAAAATAGCGGTGTTATGCGGAGATAATCTGACGCGATGCGAAAATATATTGCATACTTATTTTCAACAATTTAGCAGAGTATTTTTATAAGTGTGATATAATAGAAGTATAATTTGTTCTGATAGTTTATTTTATGGAGAAGTAGATTTTTAGAATGCGGAGGGTTCAATATGGTTGAGTTTATAAAGTCTAAGAAAGAAATGAGTGAGGAGGATATTAAAGCAAATTTCATCACTCCTGCTATTGTATCCAAAGGATGGAAAAATGGTGAACATATCGCTTACGAAGAATACTTCACTGATGGTCGAATTGAAGTTAGAGGAGATAAGGCTCGTCGTAAAGAAGGAAAAAAATCAGACTATTCACTGTATTACCAATTTGGAACTCGAATTGCAATTGTTGAGGCAAAGGATAATAAACACAGCGTTCGAGCAGGATTACAACAAGCTATTGAATATGGAGAGATTTTAGATGTTCCATTTGTTTATTCTTCGAATGGTGATGGCTTTATTGAACACGACCGTATCACGAGAGAAGAACGTGAGTTGGAGTTAGACGAATTCCCTACTCGTGAAGAATTATTTTCTCGTATGACGAAGGAAAAAGGATTGACGTACGAAATTACAGAAGCTATCTCAACTCCATACTATACAGACGCCTTCTCAATGAAAACGCCACGCTATTATCAGCAAATAGCTATCAACCGTACTATTGAAACAGTTGCCAGAGGACAAAAACGAGTAATGTTTGTGATGGCAACAGGAACGGGGAAAACGTTCATGGCTTTTCAAATTATTCATCGCCTTCGAAAAGCTGGTTTGGCTAAACGAGTTTTATTCTTAGCAGATAGAAACATCTTAGTAGACCAAACGATGGCTGAAGACTTTAAGCCATTCGAAAAGATAATGACGAAAATTACACCAAAACTTTTGACTGCTCCAGAAAAATTAAATTCTTTTGAAATTTATCTAGGGCTTTATCAGCAACTAACTGGTGAAGATGGAACTGAAACACATTATCAAAAGTTTGACAAAGACTTCTTTGATTTAGTCATAATTGATGAAGCGCACCGTGGCTCAGCTAAGGAAGACAGTAACTGGCGTAAGGTGATTGATTATTTCAGTTCTGCGACACAGATTGGGATGACCGCTACTCCTAAAGAAACCAAGAATGCTTCCAATACGGAATTACTTTGGTGAGCCAATCTATACTTATAGTTTAAAACAGGGAATCGAGGATGGTTTTTTGGCTCCATATCGTGTTATGAGGATTAATTTAGATGTGGATGTGGATGGTTATCGTCCAGAAACTGGAAAAGTTGATGCTAACGGACAATTAATAGAAGATAGGTACTACGGCAGGAAAGATTTTGACAAAACCATTGTCATTGATGATAGAACGCAAAGAGTTGCCAAGTTTGTTTCTGATTATATGAAGCAAAACAATGCACGATTTGATAAAACAATTGTTTTTTGTGTTGATATTGACCATGCCGAGCGAATGCGTGCTGCACTTGTAAAAGAGAATCTAGACTTAGTCCAAGAAGACTATCGTTATGTCATGCAAGTAACTGGTGACAACGCTGAAGGAAAAGCTCAACTGGATAACTTTATGGATGTCAATTCTAATTTTCCCGCTATTGTAACAACGTCTAAATTATTAACGACAGGAGTTAATGCTAAAACATGTCGTTTGATTGTTTTAGACTCTAATATCCAATCCATGACTGAATTTAAACAAATTATTGGTCGTGGCACACGTCTTTATCCTCAAAAGGGGAAAGAATTTTTTACGATTATTGATTTTCGAAATGTTACCAATTTGTTTGCTGACCCTGATTTTGATGGTGAACCAGTGAAGGTTCTGGAAACGGGCGCAAAAACAAACAATGGTACTACACCTGGTTTTGTAAACGAAGGTGGTGACCCAGTAGAAAAATATATCGTTACAGACAAGCAGGTTACCATTCTTAATTCTACTGTTCAAGTATTGGATGAAAACGGGAAACTGATTACCGAAAGCCTGACCGACTACACTCGGAAGAATATCTTAGGTAGCTACGCCACTTTGAACGATTTTATCACAGTTTGGCATACGGCGGATAAAAAGAAGCTTATCTTAGACGAACTTTATAAAAAAGGAGTTTATCTAGATGCTATTCGAGAGTCGGAGGGAATATCAGAACAAGAAATCGATGATTTTGATTTACTCCTAAAACTTGCCTATGGTCAAAAAGAATTAACCAAAACGGAACGTATCAATAAACTCAAACAAAGCGGATATTTATATAAATATAGTGAGGAAGCGCGTGCTGTTTTGGAAATTTTACTGGACAAATACATGGATAAAGGTATTGGAGAACTCGAAAGCATTGAAACATTAAAACTTCCAGAATTTCAGATATATGGTGGAACCTTCAAAATCATCAATACTTATTTTGGAGATAAAAAACGATATTTACAAGCAATTAAAGAATTGGAGAAAGAGCTATTTACAGTAGCTTAATGAAAGGAAAGTATGTCAATTACATCATTTGTAAAAAGAATTCAAGATATCACTCGAAACGATGCTGGTGTTAATGGTGATGCTCAACGTATTGAGCAAATGTCTTGGTTATTATTCTTAAAAATTTATGATAGCCGTGAAATGGTTTGGGAATTAGAAGAAGACGAGTATGAGTCAATTATCCCAGAGGAATTAAAATGGCGGAATTGGGCTCATGCTCAAAATGGAGAGCGGGTATTGACAGGCGATGAATTACTTGATTTTGTCAATAACAAGTTATTCAAAGAGTTGAAAGAGCTTGAAATAACTTCAAATATGCCTATTCGAAAAACGATTGTTAAATCAGCTTTTGAAGATGCGAACAACTATATGAAAAATGGCGTCTTGTTACGCCAAGTCATCAATGTTATTGATGAAGTTGATTTCAATAGCCCTGAAGATCGTCATTCGTTTAATGATATTTACGAAAAAATTCTTAAAGATATTCAAAATGCTGGGAACTCAGGAGAATTTTATACGCCACGTGCAGCGACTGATTTTATTGCCGAAGTTCTTGACCCAAAACTTGGAGAATCAATGGCAGACCTTGCTTGCGGAACAGGAGGCTTCTTGACTTCGACTCTGAACCGTTTAAGTAGTCAACGTAAAACTAGTGAAGATACCAAAAAATATAATACAGCTGTTTTTGGTATTGAAAAGAAAGCATTTCCTCATCTTTTAGCAGTTACAAATCTGTTTCTTCACGAAATTGATGACCCTAAAATTGTTCATGGAAATACTTTGGAGAAAAATGTTCGTGAATATACGGATGATGAAAAATTTGACATTATTATGATGAATCCACCTTTTGGAGGGTCAGAATTAGAAACAATAAAAAATAACTTTCCAGCAGAATTACGGAGTTCTGAAACGGCTGATTTATTTATGGCTGTCATTATGTATCGTTTGAAAGAAAATGGTCGTGTTGGAGTTATTTTACCTGATGGTTTTCTATTTGGTGAAGGTGTAAAAACTCGCTTGAAACAAAAACTGGTAGATGAGTTCAACTTGCATACGATTATTAGGTTGCCTCATAGTGTCTTTGCACCGTATACAGGAATCCATACGAACATTCTTTTCTTTGATAAAACAAAGAAAACAGAAGAAACTTGGTTTTATCGTTTAGATATGCCAGATGGTTATAAAAATTTCTCGAAAACTAAGCCGATGAAGTCAGAACACTTCAATCCTGTTCGTGACTGGTGGGAAAATCGTGAAGAGATTCTGGAAGGTAAGTTCTACAAATCTAAATCATTTACACCTAGTGAATTGGCTGAGTTGAATTATAATTTAGACCAGTGTGGTTTTCCAAAAGAGGAAGAGGAAATCTTAAATCCCTTTGAGTTGATTCAGAATTATCAAGCGGAAAGAGCAACTTTAAATCATAAGATTGATAATGTATTAGCTGATATTTTGCAGTTGTTGGAGGACAAATAATGACACCAGAACAACTTAAAGCAAGTATTCTCCAAAGAGCGATGGAAGGGAAATTAGTGCCGCAAAATCCCAATGACGAACCTGCAAGTGAATTATTAAAGAGAATTAAAGCTGAAAAAGAAAAACTTATCAGTGAAGGAAAAATCAAACGAGATAAAAAGGAAACTGAGATATTTCGTGGTGATGATGGGAAACATTATGGGAAGTTTGCTGATGGAAGTATAAAAGAGTTTAAACATAATATACCTAAAGGATGGGCCATAGTTTATTTACCAGACATTTGTGCATTAGAGGACGGCTCAATAAAAAGAGGTCCTTTTGGTAGTTCTATAACAAAGTCAATGTTTGTTCCGAAAGGAAAACATACATATAAGGTTTATGAACAAGGTAATGCTATAAGAAAAACTATAGATTATGGAGACTATTGGTTAAAAGAGAGTGATTATATACGTTTAAAAAATTTTTCAATAAAAGCAGGAGATATTTTAATATCTTGTGCAGGTACTATTGGAGAAATCTTTCAAATACCTTCAAATTATTATAATGGAGTTATAAATCAAGCATTATTAAAACTTACGTTAAACTCAGATATAATAGATTCACAGTATTTTAAATGGATGTTTACGAGTTTGATTAATACACTAAAAGAGCATTCTATAGGTTCAGCGATAAAAAATTTAGCTTCAATAAAATTTTTAAAATATGAAGTTCCTATGTTATTGCCTCCACTATCCGAACAACAACGAATAGTAGAAGCAATCGAATCAGCTTTAGAAAGAGTAGATGAGTACGCTAAAAGTTATAATAGACTCGAACAGCTAGATAAAGAATTTCCAGATAAACTAAAAAAATCTATTCTTCAATATGCTATGCAAGGAAAATTAGTTGAACAAGACCCAAATGATGAATCAGTCGAAGTTTTACTTGAAAAAATACGAGCAGAAAAACAAAAACTCTTTGAAGAAGGCAAGATTAAAAAGAAAGATTTGGACATTTCTATTGTTTCCCAAGGAGATGATAACTCTTATTATGGGAAGATACCTATGAATTGGGTACAGACAACATTAAATTATATAGGAATAATTAGTACTGGTAACACGCCATCTAAAAATAGCCCTGAAAACTACGGCGGCGAAATACCATTCTATAAACCTGCTGATTTATTACAAGGAGAACTATACAATGCAACTGAATATTTATCGGTTCTAGGAAATACAAAATCCAGAAAAATAAAAGCAGGTTCTATTTTAATAAATGGTATTGGAAATATTGGAATTGCTGGGATTGTTCGTGTTGATGGAGCGTTCAATCAACAAATGCATGGCATAGAAGTATTTAATTTTGTCAACTCAAAATTTTTACTTTTAGCTATACAGTCTGATTTTATGCAAAAACAATTCAAGAACAATACATCATCTACCACTATTCCTATATTAAACAAAACTAGATTTTCTCAAACTATAATTAATTTTCCAGGTATACGTACACAAAAATTAATAATTACTAAAGCTGAGAAACTTTTTGAAAAAGTAAATCAATTTTAGCGACAATTCTCTTTTGTTCTAAAACTGAAGGAATACCTATTATTTTAGATTTTAGATACGAATAATGTCGAGCATAGCCCCTGTTCCTAACAAATAATAGCGTATAGTCTAAGTGGTATTTTAAAAATTTTGCAGATAAGCAAATTGGAGACAGAATTTTTACTCCGTCTGCACCAACAACAAAAGGGAAGTCTATAATCTTAAGATTTCTTGTATGGTCACCAAATATTACAACGTCTGTTTTATAGTCTAGAATCTTAGAAAAATTATTAGAAAATCCTTCAACTAATATTTTAGATTGACTAACTACTGGAATCTTGCCCTCTTTTACAATTTCAGACTGTTTTATTTGATAAGGCTTAGCTGAAATAGTTGTTACAATTTTTTCTAAAGGAGCTAGCAACCAAGTTGATCTTCTTGGAAAATCTATTTCAATTTTAATGTTATTCAGATAATAAGAG
>NZ_VMMT01000018.1:0-61680 GCF_013277355.1 Streptococcus sp. 1343 | reverse complement strand
CACGGGTGGTTATGACTTTCATTGAGTATAAGTCAAGTAATCACTTTGAAGTTTCAAAGCTTACTTTTAAGTTTTCTTTAAGAAAACTATATTATTCTGAAGAACTCTAAAATTTCACAGCCATTTATTAGCAATGACTACAGAATTCCTGGTCATTACTAGAAATGGACTAGTTTCTTTGAATAATAGAACTCCTTAATCCTTCTATTCTAGAACGGGAGGGCCGGTATTTCTTTCATGATAGGACTAGATTGTGGTATAATAGAGAGAATAAGTTTTTTTAGTAAGACAAAGGAGAAAATAGATGATTTATGCAGGAATTCTTTCTGGTGGAACTGGCACACGCATGGGAATCAGTAACTTGCCAAAACAATTTTTAGAGCTAGGTGATCGACCTATTTTGATTCATACAATTGAAAAATTTGTCTTGGAACCAAGTATTGAAAAAATTGTAGTTGGGGTTCATGGAGACTGGGTTTCTCATGCAGAAGATCTTGTAGATAAATATCTTCCTCTTCATAAGGATCGTATCATCATTACAAAGGGTGGTGCTGACCGTAATACGAGTATTGAGAAAATCATTGAAGCTATTGATGCTTATCGTCCGCTTACTCCAGAGGACATTGTTGTTACCCACGATTCTGTTCGTCCATTTATTACACTTCGCATGATTCAGGACAATATCCAACTTGCCCAAAATCATGACGCAGTGGACACAGTGGTAGAAGCGGTTGATACTATCGTTGAAAGTACCAATGGTCAATTCATTACAGATATTCCAAATCGTGCTCACCTTTATCAAGGACAAACACCTCAAACATTCCGTTGCAAGGACTTCATGGACCTTTACGGTTCTCTCTCTGCTGAAGAGAAGGAAATCTTGACAGATGCATGTAAAATCTTTGTGATCAAAGGAAAAGATGTGGCCTTGGCTAAGGGCGAATACTCAAACCTAAAAATCACAACAGTAACAGATTTGAAGATTGCAAAAAGTATGATTGAGAAAGACTAGTAAAATGATTAATCAAATTTATCAACTAACTAAGCCTAAGTTTATCAATGTCAAATATCAGGAAGAGGCTATTGACCAAGAGAATCATATCCTCATCCGCCCTAACTATATGGCTGTCTGTCATGCGGATCAGCGTTACTACCAGGGAAAACGTGACCCCAAGATTTTGAATAAAAAGCTTCCAATGGCAATGATTCACGAGTCATGTGGAACCATCATTTCTGACCCGACGGGAACCTATGAGGTTGGGCAAAAAGTTGTCATGATTCCCAATCAGCCTTCTATGCAGAGCGATGAAGAATTCTATGAGAACTACATGACAGGGACCCATTTCTTGTCTAGTGGTTTTGATGGCTTTATGAGAGAGTTTGTTTCTCTCCCTAAAGATCGTGTGGTGGCTTATGATGCTATCGAAGATACGGTTGCAGCCATTACAGAGTTTGTCAGTGTTGGCATGCATGCCATGAATCGTCTATTGACCCTTGCTCATAGCAAGCGGGACCGAATCGCCGTTATCGGAGATGGAAGTTTAGCATTTGTGGTTGCCAATATTATCAACTATACTTTGCCAGAAGCAGAGATTGTGGTTATTGGTCGTCATTGGGAAAAGTTGGAACTTTTCTCTTTTGCCAAAGAATGCTATATTACGGATAATATTCCTGAAGATTTGGCCTTTGACCATGCTTTTGAGTGTTGTGGTGGTAATGGTACTGGACCGGCTATAAATGACCTAATTCGCTACATTCGTCCTCAGGGAACGATTCTCATGATGGGAGTTAGCGAATATAAAGTCAATCTCAATACTCGCGATGCCTTAGAAAAAGGCTTGCTCTTGGTTGGGTCATCTCGTTCTGGTCGTATTGATTTTGAAAATGCCATCCAAATGATGGAAGTCAAGAAATTTGCCAATCGTCTTAAAAATATCCTTTATCTAGAAGAACCTGTAAGAGAAATTAAAGATATTCACCGTGTCTTTGCGACCGATTTAAACACAGCCTTTAAAACCGTGTTTAAGTGGGAAGTATAAGTGCTGGAGGTTAATTGTGGAGAAAATCATTAAAGAAAAAATTTCTTCCTTACTTAGTCAAGAAGAGGAAGTCCTCAGTGTTGAACAACTGGGGGGAATGACCAATCAAAATTATTTGGTCAAAACAACAAATAAGCAATACATTGTTAAGTTCTTTGGTAAAGGGACAGAAAAGCTTATCAATCGACAAGATGAGAAGTATAATCTTGAACTATTAAAGGATTTAGACTTAGATGTAAAAAATTATCTTTTTGATATTGAAGCTGGTATCAAAGTAAATGAGTATATCGAATCTGCGATTACGCTTGATTCAAGGTCAATCAAGACCAAATTTGATAAAATTGCTCCAATATTACAAACCATTCATGCATCTGGCAAGGAATTAAGAGGAGAATTTGCTCCTTTTGAAGAAATCAAAAAATATGAATCTTTGATTGATGAAAAAATCCCTTATACCAACTATGAAGCTGTTCGAGAAGAAGTCTTCTCCTTAGAGAAAAGACTGGCTGACTTAGGTGTTGACAGAAAATCTTGTCATATCGATTTGGTGCCTGAAAACTTTATCGAATCACCTCAAGGACGACTTTATTTGATTGACTGGGAGTATTCATCAATGAACGATCCAATGTGGGATTTGGCTGCTCTCTTTTTAGAGTCTGAATTCACTCGTCAAGAGGAAGAAGACTTCTTGTCCCACTATGAGAGTGAGCAAACACCTGTCTCTCGTGAAAAGATTGCTATTTATAAAATTTTACAAGACACTATTTGGAGTCTATGGACAGTCTATAAAGAAGAGCAAGGAGCAGATTTTGGCGACTATGGTGTGAGTCGTTACCAAAGAGCTGTTAAAGGTTTGTCCTATTATGGAGGTTCAGATGAAAAATAAAAATGGAGTTTCTTTTGGTCTACTCTCAGGTATTTTCTGGGGTTTAGGTCTAACGATTAGTGCTTATATCTTTTCGATTTTTACAGATTTGTCGCCCTTTGTGGTGGCCGCTGCTCACGATTTCTTGAGTATCTTTATCTTACTAGCTTTTCTCTTGGTAAAAGAAGGAAAAGTTCGTCTCTCAATTTTCTTAAATATTCGCAATGTTAGTGTTATCATCGGAGCCTTGCTAGCAGGCCCTATCGGTATGCAGGCCAATCTTTATGCGGTTAAGTATATCGGAAGTTCCTTAGCTTCATCAGTATCCGCTATCTATCCTGCGATTTCAGTTTTATTGGCTTTCTTCTTTTTGAAGCACAAGATTTCGAAAAATACTGTGTTTGGGATTGTCTTGATTATTGGAGGGATTATTGCTCAAACTTATAAGGTTGAACAGGTTAATTCTTTCTACATTGGGATTCTTTGTGCTTTGGTTTGTGCTATTGCATGGGGAAGTGAGAGTGTTCTTAGCTCTTTTGCCATGGAAAGTGAATTGAGTGAAATCGAAGCCCTCTTAATCCGTCAAGTGACTTCATTCTTGTCCTATCTTGTGATTGTGCTCTTCTCTCATCAGTCATTTGCAGAAGTGGCCAATGGACAATTGCTAGGTCTCATGATTGTCTTTGCAGCCTTTGATATGATTTCCTACTTGGCTTATTATATCGCTATCAATCGCTTGCAACCAGCCAAGGCTACAGGATTGAACGTGAGTTATGTAGTTTGGACTGTCTTGTTTGCAGTTGTTTTCTTAGGTGCACCGCTAGATATGCTGACCATTATGACGTCACTTGTCGTTATTGCTGGAGTTTATATTATTATTAAAGAATAAAGGAGATTCGTGTGAAAGCCATTATCTTAGCAGCGGGATTGGGAACTCGCTTGCGTCCTGTGACTGAAAATACCCCTAAAGCCTTGGTTCAGGTTAATCAAAAACCCTTGGTTGAATACCAAATTGAGTTTCTCAAAGAAAAAGGAATCAACGACATCATCATCATCGTTGGTTACCTTAAAGAACAATTCGATTATTTAAAAGAGAAATATGGAGTTCGACTCGTTTTCAATGATAAATACGCTGACTACAATAACTTTTACTCTCTCTATCTTGTAAAAGAAGAATTGGCCAACAGCTATGTTATCGATGCCGATAATTATCTCTTTAAAAATATGTTCCGCAATGATTTGACACGTTCGACTTATTTTAGTGTCTATCGTGAAGATTGTACCAATGAATGGTTCTTGGTCTATGGAGATGACTACAAGGTTCAAGACATTATTGTTGATAGCAAGGCAGGTCGTATCCTTAGTGGTGTATCCTTCTGGGATGCTCCAACTGCAGAAAAGATTGTCAGCTTTATCGATAAGGCCTATGCAAGTGGCGAATTTGTTGATCTCTACTGGGACAATATGGTTAAGGATAACATCAAAGAGCTAGATGTCTATGTCGAAGAATTAGAAGGCAATAGCATCTATGAGATCGATAGTGTCCAAGACTATCATAAATTAGAAGAAATTCTTAAAAACGAAAATTAAAGATTCCAACATCTGACTAAAATAGTCGGATGTTTTTTGATTTTTTTACGAATAGATAGATGAGTAGAAAAAGAAATGGAGTTATTTATGAAAATCACAAACTATGAAATCTATAAGTTAAAAAAATCAGGTTTGACCAATCAACAGATTTTGAATGTCCTAGAATATGGTGAAAATGTCGATCAAGAACTGTTGTTAGGTGATATTGCAGATATATCAGGTTGCCGAAATCCAGCTGTTTTTATGGAGCGTTATTTTCAGATAGACGATATGTATTTGGAGAAAGAATTTCAAAAATTTCCATCTTTCTCTATTTTAGACGACTGTTATCCTTGGGATTTGAGTGAAATATACGATGCACCTGTACTTTTATTTTACAAGGGAAATCTTGACCTCCTGAAATTCCCGAAGGTAGCAGTCGTAGGAAGTCGCGCTTGTAGCAAACAGGGAGCTAAGTCAGTTGAAAAAGTCATTCAGGGATTGGAAAATGAACTGGTTATCGTCAGTGGATTAGCCAAGGGCATTGACACAGCAGCTCATATGGCAGCTCTTCAAAATGGCGGAAAAACCATTGCAGTGATTGGAACAGGACTGGATGTGTTTTATCCTAAAGCCAATAAACGTTTGCAAGACTACATCGGCAATGATCATCTGGTTCTCAGTGAATATGGACCTGGCGAACAACCTCTGAAATTTCATTTTCCTGCCCGTAATCGCATCATTGCTGGACTTTGCCGTGGCGTGATTGTAGCAGAGGCTAAGATGCGTTCAGGTAGTCTCATTACCTGTGAGCGAGCAATGGAAGAAGGACGCGATGTCTTTGCTATTCCTGGTAGCATTTTAGATGGGCTATCAGATGGTTGCCATCATTTGATTCAAGAAGGGGCAAAATTGGTCACCAGTGGGCGAGATGTGCTTGCGGAATTTGAATTTTAAACATTATATAAGCTAGAATACTGAGAAAAATCAATTTTTAATAGAAAATGAAGTAAATATCCCCACAATAAAACGCATAGTATCAGGTTTTTCACTTGATATTATGCGTTTTTTCTAAGTGAATAAGTAGAGTGGAGGACTTTTCCCAGAGGAAGGAAAGTAATTTAGTGTAATTGAGAAAGGAGAGTTGCTTGTGACTAATCTTGGTCAGCTTACTGTCAGGGAGCTGTATCGTTTCAAGTATTGCCAGTAGGGAAAAATAAAGCCTTCAAAAGTAGAGGTTGTAAGCGGTTTGTTAAGAAAGAATTCAAAGACCTTGACAGATAAAAATAAAATGGTTATTATAAAAAATGGTCTGAAATTGATGATGACACTCTTCGAAAATATTTTTACGTCAGTTCAGCTTTGCCTTGCTGTGTTTTGAGCAAGCTACGGTGAGCTTCCGAGTTTGATTTTCATTTACTAGAAATGAAACTGATGAGAGACATCAGTAGACATTTGCGTCAGGATATGATGGAAAATGATAAAAAGACCTCATGAGATTGGCATATCAGACTACTAAAGTATTGAGTTTGTTAGGATTTTATACTCAATGAAAATCAAAGAGCAAACTAGGAAGCTAGCCGCAGGTTGCTCAAAGCACTGCTTTGAGGTTGTAGATAAGACTGACGAAGTCAGTTACATATATCTACGGCAAGGTGAAGCTGACGTGGCTTGAAGAGATTTTCGAAGAGTATTAGCGACTAGTTAGCTGGGAAAGGAAGATATTTGTGACAAATAATAAACTGTATTCGTTGATAGAATTTAGAAATAAAATATATGAAGAATTAGAACTTTCCAGAAGTGATTTAGCGATTTTACTATGTGCCATGCTTATCGCCTCTATCGGATTAAATATGGATTCGACTCCCGTGATTATTGGAGCCATGTTAATCTCTCCTTTGATGACACCTATTCTGGGAGTGGGGCTCTCTCTAGCTATATTTGATTTTAAATTGTTAAGAAAATCTTTTAAAATATTAGCTATTCAAATTCTTGCCAGTCTAATAGCTTCAACACTTTATTTTTATCTTTCTCCCATTTCGTATGCTAGTTCGGAGATTGTTGCTAGAACCTCTCCGACTATTTGGGATGTTCTCATTGCTTTTGTAGGAGGGATAGCAGGTATTATTGGTGCTAGGAAAAAAGAGACCAATAATATTGTTCCTGGTGTTGCTATTGCAACCGCCTTGATGCCTCCTCTTTGTACAGTAGGTTATGCTATTGCTTCTGCTAATCTAAAATTTATCATAGGCTCCTCTTACCTATTCCTCATCAATTGTAGCTTTATTGTCATTGCGACTTATATAGGTGTTAGGTTGATGATGGTTAAGAAACATTATTTTAAAGATAATGAAGAAGACTCTAAAATGCGCAGGATTTTGCTTCTAGTTGCTGTTTTGCTGATGATTCCGAGTTTTATCTCTGCAACGACTTTAGTGAGAGAAACGTTGAAAAAAGAGTCCCTTAAGAAATTTATATCAGAGCAATTTCAGGGGCATAATATTTTGAAAAAAATCTATTCTAAAAAGACTCATACCCTAAAGCTAACCATTTCAGGAAATTATTTGACAGAAGAAGAACTCGATATGATTTCCAGTAAGAGAGGTGACTATGGTTTAAGTGATGTTTCTGTTCAAGTTTCCCAATTGTCTGATTCAGAACAACTTAGTAAGGAAGAACTGGTGGAGTATTTCTTCCAGTATATCAAGGATAAGGAAGCAAAAGAAAAGGAAAAAGCCAATAAATTTGATACAGAGTCTGAGGAACAATAATTTCTTGAGAATAGCTGGTTTTTCTCGTGAGTCTTCTATGTATATCAAAGGAAGACTGAAGTCTTAAGTATAAACTTTTCTTCTATTATAGTAGCTAAGTCTTGACAGGGTTCAAAAAATGGTTTACACTTTATAAAGTTTATTACTTTGAAAAGGTGTGATACTGTGGCTACGGCAACAAAAAAGAAAAAATCAACAGTTAAAAAAAATCTAGTCATCGTGGAGTCGCCTGCTAAGGCCAAGACGATTGAAAAATATCTAGGCAGAAACTACAAGGTTTTAGCCAGTGTCGGGCATATCCGTGATTTGAAGAAATCCAGTATGTCCGTCGATATTGAAAATAATTATGAACCGCAATATATCAATATCCGAGGAAAAGGCCCTCTTATCAATGACTTGAAAAAAGAAGCTAAAAAAGCTAATAAAGTTTTTCTGGCGAGTGACCCGGACCGTGAAGGAGAAGCGATTTCTTGGCATTTGGCCCATATTCTCAACTTGGATGAAAATGATGCTAACCGTGTGGTCTTCAATGAAATCACCAAAGATGCTGTCAAAAATGCTTTTAAAGAACCTCGTAAGATTGATATGGACTTGGTCGATGCCCAACAGGCTCGTCGTGTCCTAGACCGCTTGGTAGGCTATTCGATTTCGCCTATTTTGTGGAAGAAGGTCAAGAAGGGCTTGTCAGCAGGTCGCGTTCAGTCTATTGCGCTTAAACTCATCATTGATCGTGAGAATGAAATCAATGCCTTCCAGCCAGAAGAATACTGGACAATTGATGCTGTCTTTAAAAAGGGAACCAAGCAATTTCAGGCTTCCTTCTATGGAGTAGACGGCAAAAAGTTGAAACTGACTAGCAATGATGAGGTCAAGGAAGTCTTGTCTCGTCTGACTAGCAAAGATTTTTCAGTGGATCAGGTAGATAAGAAAGAGCGCAAGCGCAATGCTCCATTACCCTATACCACTTCATCTATGCAGATGGATGCTGCCAATAAAATTAACTTCCGTACTCGAAAAACCATGATGGTTGCCCAACAGCTCTATGAAGGGATCAATATCGGTTCTGGTGTGCAAGGTTTGATTACCTATATGCGTACTGATTCGACTCGTATCAGTCCAGTGGCACAGAACGAAGCAGCAAGTTTCATTACAGACCGTTTTGGTAGCAAGTATTCTAAGCATGGTAGCAAGGTCAAAAATGCATCAGGTGCTCAGGATGCCCATGAGGCTATTCGTCCGTCAAGTGTCTTTAACACACCGGAAAGTATTGCTAAGTATCTGGATAAGGATCAGCTCAAGCTTTATACTCTTATTTGGAATCGTTTTGTAGCGAGTCAGATGACAGCTGCTGTCTTTGATACCATGGCTGTTAAATTGTCGCAAAATGGTGTTCAATTTGCTGCTAATGGTAGTCAGGTTAAGTTTGATGGTTATCTTGCCATTTATAATGATTCTGACAAGAATAAAATGTTACCAGATATGGCTGTTGGAGATGTGGTTAAGCAGGTGAATAGCAAACCAGAGCAACATTTCACTCAACCGCCTGCTCGTTATTCTGAAGCGACATTGATTAAGACCTTGGAGGAAAATGGTGTTGGACGTCCGTCAACCTACGCACCGACCATTGAAACTATTCAGAAACGTTATTATGTTCGCCTTGCAGCCAAACGCTTTGAACCGACAGAGTTGGGAGAAATTGTTAACAAGCTCATCGTTGAATATTTCCCAGATATCGTAAACGTGACCTTCACAGCTGAAATGGAAGGCAAGCTGGATGATGTCGAAGTCGGAAAAGAGCAGTGGCAACGTGTTATTGATGCCTTTTACAAACCATTCTCTAAAGAAGTGGCCAAGGCTGAAGAAGAAATGGAAAAAATCCAGATTAAGGATGAACCAGCTGGATTTGACTGTGAAGTGTGTGGCAGTCCAATGGTCATTAAACTTGGTCGATTTGGTAAGTTCTACGCTTGTAGCAATTTCCCAGATTGCCGCCATACCCAAGCAATTGTGAAAGAGATTGGTGTTGAGTGTCCAAGTTGTCATCAGGGACAAATCATTGAGCGTAAAACCAAACGCAATCGCCTTTTCTATGGTTGCAATCGCTATCCAGAATGTGAATTTACCTCTTGGGACAAGCCTGTTGGTCGTGACTGTCCAAAATGTGGAAACTTCCTCATGGAGAAAAAAGTCCGTGGTGGTGGCAAGCAGGTTGTTTGTAGCAAGGGTGACTACGAAGAAGAAAAGATTAAATAAGAAGAGAGTCCTGAAAGTGAATTTCAGGCTCTTTTTGGTTAGAACTTGACAAAATTCATCATTGTATGCGAAACTAGAAGAAGATTATTTTAATTAGGAGTAGTTATGCGTCTTATCTATCTGATAATTGGTTTTTTATCACTGGCCTTGGCAATTGTTGGGGTTGTTTTACCCTTGTTGCCTACAACGCCTTTTCTTTTGTTGTCTATTGCTTGTTTCTCCAGAAGTTCCAAGCGCTTCGAAGATTGGTTGTATCATACCAAGCTCTATCAAGCATATGTTGCTGATTTTCGCGAGACTAAGTCTATTGCGCGTGAACGTAAAAAAGAGATTATTGTCTCTATCTACATCTTGATGGGAATTTCCATTTATTTTGCACCTCTTTTACCTGTCAAAATCGGTCTGGGAGCCTTGACCATCTTTATCACCTATTATCTCTTTAAGGTTATTCCAGACAAAGAATAGTTAAAATAGTAGTTATTTGCCTTGATAAAAATAAAAACATATTCACAACAATATGATATAATAAATTCAAAGTAATATTCAAGGAGAATCAAATGATTTACGAATTTTGTGCTGAAAATGTGACCTTGCTTGAAAAAGCGATGGAGGCTGGAGCTCGTCGAATCGAACTCTGTGATAATCTTGCAGTTGGTGGGACAACACCCAGCTATGGAGTGACTAAGGCAGCAGTTGAACTGGCAGCTAACTACAATACAACCATCATGACCATGATTCGTCCACGTGGTGGCGACTTTGTCTATAATGATATGGAAATTGCTATTATGCTAGAAGACATTCGCTTGACTGCTCAGGCTGGAAGTCAAGGGGTTGTATTTGGTACCTTAACTGCTGATAAAAAGTTGGATAAGCCTAATCTGGAGAAGCTAATTGAGGCTTCAAAAGGAATGGAAATTGTCTTTCATATGGCCTTTGATGAATTGAGCGAAGAAGACCAGTTAGAAGCTATTGACTGGCTTAGTCAAGCTGGAGTCACTCGTATCCTAACTCGTGCTGGTGTATCTGGCGACTCTCTAGACAAACGTTTTGCTCATTATCACAAAATTTTGGAACATGCTAAAGGTAAAATTGAAATTCTACCAGGTGGAGGGATTGACCTTGACAACCGTCAAACCTTTATTGACCAGCTGGGGATAACACAATTGCATGGAACCAAGGTTGTCTTTTAAAAAATAGAAAGGAACTGCTAGCTTTTGATAGCAGTTTTCACTTATGTTTGAAATTTTTAAATCCTATCAATTTAATAAAGAAAAGGCTCATGCTTATGGTTTTGTAGAAAATAGTGGAGTCTGGACCTATAGTTGCCAGATTTTGCAGGGTGACTTTGTCATGACTGTGTCCATTACTGCTGATAATGTGAACTTTCAGGTCTTTGACCAGGAAACCGGTGACCTCTATCCTCAAGTTCATATGGAAAGTATGCGTGGGAGTTTTGTAGGAAGTGTCCGTGAGGCTTGTTTGGAGATTCTTTACCAGATTCGGAAGGCTTGTTTTGATGTGCAAGATTTTATCTTTCCTCAGACTAAGCGTATCATGGTTCAGGTTCAGGAAAAGTATGGAAACCAGTTGGAGTATCTGTGGGAGAAATCGCCTGATACGGCAGTATTAAGACATGAAGGAAATCAAAAGTGGTATGCCGTCTTGATGAAAATCTCTTGGGATAAGCTGGAAAAGGGCAGAGAAGGACAAGTGGAAGCAGTCAATCTCAAACATGATCAAGTAGTGGACCTGCTTTCACAAAAGGGCATTTATCCAGCTTTTCATATGAACAAACGCTACTGGATTAGTGTGGCGCTTGATGATACGTTGTCAGATGAAATGGTACTGGAATTGATAGAAAAAAGTTGGAACTTAACCTCTAAAAAATGAAACATTTCAAGGATTTTCAAGAACTTTCAATTAGCTAAATATTCTCTACTGAAGAAATTTTCAGAAAATATTTGATTTTTTCTTGACAAGTGCTTTTGCCTATGCTAAAATACTTAACAAGATATCAAACGAAGGAGAAAGTCAAACATGAAAACAGCTAAGTTTAATCAATTCGCTTTGTTGTTGAGGTACTCGGGCTAGTGCAAAAAGCATTAGTCCTGTTTGGCTTACCAAGCGGGAGTAAATCAACATCTCGCTTGGGTTTCTGAGCGAGATGTTTTTTTTAAAATCACATTTGGAAAAGGGGAAATCTTATGCGAACAGTTGAATTTCTAGATACCAGCCTTCGGGATGGAGAGCAGACACCCGGTGTTAACTTTTCAATCAAAGAAAAAATTGCCATAGCAAGGCAGCTTGAGAAATGGGGTATTTCAGCCATTGAAGCTGGTTTTCCGGCGGCGAGTCCTGATTCATTCACAGCAGTGCAGGAGATTGCTAAGGCCTTGAAGAAAACGGCGGTAACTGGTCTGGCCCGCTCTGTCAAGTCTGATATTGATGCTTGTTACGAGGCCCTAAAGGACGCCAAGTATCCACAAGTTCACGTCTTTATCGCTACCAGTCCCATTCATCGTAAGTATAAGCTCAATAAGAGCAAGGAAGAGATTTTGGAAGCTATTAAGGAGCATGTTTCTTATGCCCGTTCTAAGTTTGAAGTGGTCGAATTCTCTCCTGAGGATGCGACTAGAACAGAGTTGGATTTCCTCTTACAAGTTGTTCAAACAGCGGTTGATGCAGGGGCGTCTTATATCAATATCCCTGATACGGTTGGATTTACCACGCCAGAGGAGTACGGTGCTATCTTCAAATACTTGATTGAGAATGTCAAGACGGATCGTCAGATTATCTATTCGCCTCACTGCCACGATGACCTTGGAATGGCAGTGGCAAATAGCCTTGCTGCCGTCAAGAATGGGGCAGAACGTGTTGAAGGAACCATCAATGGTATTGGTGAGAGAGCTGGAAATGCTTCTTTGGAAGAAATAGCAGTTACTCTCAATATTCGCCAAGATTACTACCAAGCAGAAACCAGTATTGTCCTAAATGAGACCATCAATACGTCAGAAATGGTTTCTCGCTTCTCAGGAATTCCAGTTCCTAAAAACAAGGCTGTGGTTGGTGGTAATGCTTTTTCTCATGAATCTGGTATTCACCAAGATGGAGTTCTTAAAAATCCTCTCACTTATGAGATTATCACCCCTGAATTGGTTGGTGTTAAGAGTAATAGTCTTCCGCTTGGAAAATTGTCTGGTCGCCATGCCTTCGTTGAGAAGCTGAGAGAACTAGCCCTAGATTTTACAGAAGAGGATATCAAACCACTCTTTGCTAAGTTCAAGGCACTGGCCGACAAGAAACAAGAAATCACAGATGCAGATATTCGTGCGCTGGTAGCTGGAACCATGGTTGAAAATCCAGAAGGCTTCCATTTTGATGATTTACAACTTCAAACCCATGCAGATAATGACATTGAAGCGCTCGTTAGCCTAGCCAATATGGATGGTGAGAAGGTCGAATTTAATGCGACAGGTCAAGGTTCCGTTGAAGCGATCTTTAACGCTATCGACAAGTTCTTTAACCAATCCGTTCGCTTGGTGTCCTATACCATTGATGCGGTAACGGATGGAATCGATGCCCAAGCTCGGGTTTTGGTCACTGTTGAAAACAGAGATACAGAGACCATATTTAACGCAGCAGGTCTTGATTTCGATGTGTTGAAGGCTTCGGCTATTGCCTATATAAACGCTAATACCTTTGTTCAAAAAGAGAATGCTGGTGAGATGGGACGCAGTGTTTCTTACCGCGACATGCCGAGTGTGTAAAGGAGAATGCTATGACAAATAAAATAGTAGTTCTAGCAGGGGACGGAATTGGCCCAGAAATCATGGAGGCTGGTTTAGAAGTCCTGGAGGCTCTAGCTGAAAAAACAGATTTTGACTATGAGGTTGACAGACGACCCTTCGGAGGTGCAGGTATTGATGCAGCAGGGCATCCTTTACCTGATGAAACCCTCAATGTATGTCGTGAAGCAGATGCCATTCTCCTAGCGGCTATCGGTAGTCCTCAGTATGATGGAGCAGTGGTTCGGCCTGAACAAGGCTTGCTAACTCTCCGTAAGGAACTCAATCTTTACGCTAATATTCGCCCTGTAAAAATCTTTGACAGTCTCAAGCATTTGTCCCCTCTCAAACCGGAACTAATTGCTGGTGTAGACTTTGTCGTGGTGCGTGAGTTGACAGGCGGGATTTACTTTGGAGATCATATCCTTGAAGAGCGTAAAGCGCGTGATATTAACGACTATAGCTATGAGGAAGTAGAGCGAATTATTCGCAAAGCCTTTGAAATCGCAAGAAATCGCAGAAAAATCGTTACTAGTATCGATAAGCAAAATGTTCTAGCGACCTCAAAACTCTGGCGGAAAGTAGCTGAGGAAGTCGCGCAGGATTTCCCAGATGTGACCTTGGAACACCAGTTAGTCGACTCAGCTGCCATGCTTATGATTACTAATCCTGCCAAGTTTGATGTCATCGTGACGGAGAATCTTTTCGGAGATATTCTATCTGATGAATCAAGCGTTCTATCTGGCACACTTGGGGTTATGCCATCAGCCAGTCATTCTGAAAATGGCCCAAGTCTCTATGAGCCCATTCACGGTTCAGCGCCTGATATTGCAGGTCAAGGAATTGCTAATCCTATCTCCATGATTTTATCAGTGGCCATGATGTTGAGAGACAGTTTTGGACGTTATAAGGATGCAGAGCGTATTGAGCGTGCTGTTGAAGCTAGTTTAGCGGCTGGCGTTTTAACGAGAGATATAGGTGGACAGGCTTCGACCAAGGAAATGACAGAAGCTATTATTGCAAGGTTATGAAGTTAGACGAAAAAATTACTCTAGTCCTTTTGATTTGGAATGTCATGGTTTTCTTGATTTATGGTATTGACAAATCTAAGGCGAGGAGAAGAGCTTGGCGCATCCCTGAGAAAATCTTACTCATTTTAGCCTTTACTTGTGGTGGTTTTGGTGCTTGGCTAGCAGGAATCATCTTTCACCACAAGACTCGAAAATGGTACTTTAAAACAGTTTGGTTTCTTGGGATGGTGACTACACTAGTAGCCTTATATGTTATTTGGAGGTAATAGATGGCAGGAAAATCGATTTTTGATAAATTATGGGACCGTCATGTCATCACAGGAGAAGAGGGGCAGCCCCAACTCATGTATGTGGATCAGCACTATATTCATGAAGTGACCAGCCCTCAGGCTTTTCAAGGTTTGCGAGATGCAGGGCGCAGATTGAGACGACCAGACTTGACATTTGGAACATTTGACCACAATGTCCCGACGGTCAATATCTACGATATTCGAGATGTGATTTCTAAGGCTCAAATTGATAAGCTGGCTGAAAATGTTGAGGAGTTTGGGATTGAACATGCGGCCCATGGTTCTGAAAAACAAGGAATTGTTCACATGGTTGGTCCAGAAACAGGACGAACCCAACCAGGGAAATTCATCGTCTGTGGAGATAGCCACACAGCAACCCACGGGGCTTTCGGAGCTATCGCCTTTGGGATTGGGACCAGTGAGGTCGAACATGTCTTTGCGACACAGACCCTCTGGCAGGTCAAACCCAAGAAAATGCTGGTGGAATTTACAGGTGTTCCTCAAAAAGGAGTTTATTCCAAGGATTACATTTTAGCCTTGATTGCCAAGTACGGTGTTGCTTGCGGCGTTGGCTACGTGGTGGAATATCGTGGACAGGCGATTGATGCACTGAGCATGGAAGAGCGAATGACCATCTGCAATATGTCCATCGAGTTTGGATCCAAGATGGGAATCATGAATCCGGATCAAACTACCTATGATTATCTCAAGGGACGAGAATGTGTTCCAGAGGACTTTGAAGAGGCTGTGGCGGATTGGAAAACAATTGTCAGTGATGATGATGCTGTTTATGATAAGGTTATCCAGATGGATGTTTCAGACTTGGCTCCTATGGTGACCTGGGGAACCAACCCTGCTATGGGGGTTGACTTTGACAGTAGCTTCCCAGAAATTAAGGATATGAATGATGAGCGCGCCTACAATTACATGGATTTGGAGCCTGGTCAAAAGCCAGCAGATATTGAACTGGGCTATATCTTTATAGGTTCATGTACTAATGCTCGTCTCAGCGACTTGCAACTGGCTGCGCGATTTGTCAAAGGAAAGAAAATTGCTCCTAATCTAACAGCTATCGTGGTTCCAGGCTCTCGTCCTGTGAAACGAGCTGCTGAGAAGTTGGGCTTGGATAAAGTTTTCTTAGATGCTGGCTTTGAGTGGAGAGACCCAGGTTGCTCCATGTGCCTAGGGATGAATCCGGACAAGGTTCCTGGTGGTGTCCACTGCGCCTCAACCAGCAATCGTAACTTTGAAGATAGACAAGGCTTTGGTGCTAAGACCCATCTATGCAGTCCAGCCATGGCAGCAGCAGCAGCTATTGCAGGGCGCTTCGTAGATGTTCGGCAAATGCCAGAAGCCCAGTAAGGAGAGGATATGGAGAAATTTACAGTTTATACGGGAACGACCGTTCCTCTCATGAATGATAACATCGACACCGACCAAATTCTACCCAAGCAGTTTCTCAAGCTGATTGATAAAAAAGGCTTTGGTAAGTACCTCATGTATGCTTGGCGTTATCTGGATGACAAGTATACTGAAGATCCAGACTTTGTCTTTAACCGACCTGAATATCGGAAAGCTAGTATTCTTATCTCAGGGGATAACTTTGGGGCAGGGTCTTCGAGGGAACATGCAGCTTGGGCTCTAGCGGACTATGGTTTTAAGGTCGTGATTGCAGGGTCTTTTGGGGACATTCATTACAATAATGAACTCAATAATAGCATGTTACCTATTGTTCAGCCTAGAGAGGTTAGAGAGAAACTAGCCCAGCTAAAACCAACCGACCAGGTAACTGTGGACTTGGAACAACAGAAAATCATCTCACCAATTGGAGAATTCACTTTCGAAATCGATAGTGAGTGGAAACACAAGCTCTTAAATGGTTTGGATGATATTGGTATTACCTTGCAGTATGAAGATTTGATTGCTGCCTATGAAAAACAACGACCAGCCTACTGGCAGGACTAGAAGAAAAATAGAAAAGGAAATAGAACTATGACAAAACACATTCAATGGAAGGGAACACTTTCACAAGAAGGCTATGACATTTTAAAAGGTGAGGGCGGATGTATCGTTTGCCCTACTAAAGTTGGTTATATCATCATGACTAGTGACAAGGCTGGTCTTGAACGTAAGTTTGAAGCTAAAGAACGTAACCGTAACAAACCAGGTGTTGTTCTCTGCGGTAGCATGGATGAGCTTCGTGCTTTAGCACAACTTAACCCAGAAATTGAAGCCTTCTACCAAAAACATTGGGATGAAGATATTCTTCTTGGTTGTATCCTTCCTTGGAAACCAGAAGCCTTTGAAAAACTCAAAGCGTATGGGGATGGCCGTGAAGAGCTGATGACTGACGTGCGTGGTACTAGCTGTTTTGTTATCAAATTCGGGAAAGCTGGTGAACAATTGGCTGCCAAGCTTTGGGAAGAAGGCAAGATGGTATATGCCTCATCAGCTAACCCATCTGGAAAAGGAAACCGCGGTAAGGTGGAAGGTATCGGAGAACGAATCGAAGGAGCAGTGGACCTTGTCATTGAAGCAGACGACTATGTGGCATCTATCCAACCTGACAAAACGATTGAAACACGCTATGAGCAAGGTGTGATGGTCTCTATGGTCGATAAAGACGGTAAACTCATCCCAGAACAAGGAGGAGCACGCTCAACTTCACCAGCTCCAGTTGTGATCCGCAAAGGACTTGACATTGATAAAATCATGATGCACCTGTCAGATACCTTTAACTCATGGGACTACCGTCAGGGCGAGTATTATTAGAATGTAGAAGAAGTGGGGAGAAAATAATTTCCCCTCTTTCTTTTATTTTTAACACAATAAAAACCGAACTTTATATTTTAATTTATAAAATTATTTGACAAAAACTGTACTTTGATTTATAATGAATTAAGGAAACGTCGGAAAAGACGTAGTGGTGCGAGAGCATAGGTAGGTCATTACAAAAGAAACGAGACATCGATATGTTAAATGAATTTCCAATTTTTGATTACGAAGATATTCAATTGATTCCAAATAAATGTGTGATTAAAAGCCGTGCAGAAGCGGATACAAGTGTCACTCTAGGAAATCACACCTTTAAACTACCTGTTGTGCCAGCTAATATGCAGACGATTTTGGATGAAAATGTAGCAGAGCAACTGGCTAAAGGTGGTTACTTCTACATTATGCATCGTTTTGATGAGGCAGGACGCATTCCTTTTATTAAACGAATGCATGAGCAAGGACTTATTGCTTCTATCTCTGTCGGCGTTAAGGACTATGAGTATGATTTTGTTAGCCAGCTCAAGGATGATGCTCCAGAATACATCACGATAGACATTGCTCATGGTCATGCAGATAGCGTGATTTCTATGATTCAACACATCAAGAAAGAATTGCCAGATACTTTTGTTATTGCTGGAAATGTGGGAACACCAGAAGCGGTGCGTGAATTGGAAAATGCTGGTGCGGATGCCACTAAGATCGGAATTGGTCCTGGTAAGGTTTGTATCACCAAGGTCAAGACAGGTTTTGGTACAGGTGGTTGGCAGTTGGCTGCTCTCCGTTGGTGTGCCAAGGCTGCCCGTAAACCGATTATCGCTGATGGAGGAATTCGTACTCACGGCGATATTGCCAAGTCTATCCGCTTCGGTGCTAACATGGTCATGATTGGTTCCCTCTTTGCAGGACACATCGAAAGTCCAGGGAAAACGATTGAAGTCGATGGTGAACAATTCAAAGAATACTATGGTTCAGCTTCCCAATACCAAAAAGGTGCTTACAAAAATGTGGAGGGCAAACGCATCTTGCTTCCTGCCAAAGGTCATCTGCAAGATACTTTAACGGAGATGGAACAAGACCTTCAAAGTGCCATTTCATACGCAGGTGGACGTCAGGTTGCTGACCTTAAACACGTTGATTATGTGATCGTGAAAAACTCTATCTGGAATGGGGATGCATCCCACTAAGACGGGCTATCTCACTAGAAAAAAACTTGTTATTAGAGCAAATTTCTGTTATAATAAAACAAGTTTCCACCCTTAGTGTAATGGATATCACGTAAGATTCCGGTTCTTGAGATGGGGGTTCGATTCCCTCAGGGTGGATGTAAACATCCTAAAAAGCCTTTAATAGGGCTTTTTGTTTATCCTGCCTCAAATTTGCCCCTAATACTCTTCGAAAATCTCTTCAAACCACGTCAACGTCGCCTTACCGTAGATATATGTAACTGACTTCGTCAGTCTTATCTACAACCTCAAAGCAGTGCTTTGAGCAGCCTGCGGCTAGTTTCCTAGTTTGCTCTTTGATTTTCATTGAGTATAAAACTGAAAATCTCTGTCTAAAGAATGCCCAAATCCCCTCCAGTCCCGTTTTAGAGTGACTCAGGAGGCTTTTTTTGATATAATAAAAAGGACTGTTATCAGTTAGAAAGAGGTTGGTATGAAAGAATTACAAACTGTACTAAAGAACCATTTTGCAATCGAATTTGCAGACAAAAAGTTACTGGAGACTGCCTTTACTCATACGAGTTATGCCAATGAGCACCGCCTCTTAAAAATTTCACACAATGAACGCTTGGAATTTTTAGGAGACGCTGTTCTACAGTTATTGATTTCAGAATATCTGTATAAAAAATATCCTAAAAAACCTGAGGGTGATTTGTCTAAACTTCGTGCCATGATTGTCCGTGAGGAAAGCTTGGCTGGTTTTGCACGTGATTGCCAGTTTGATCAGTTTATCAAGCTGGGTAAGGGGGAAGAAAAGTCTGGTGGTCGCAATCGTGATACCATTCTTGGTGATGCCTTTGAAGCCTTTCTTGGTGCCCTCCTTTTGGACAAGGATGTGGCCAAGGTTAAGGAATTTATCTATCAAGTCATGATTCCTAAGGTTGAAGCAGGCGAATTTGAGATGATTACAGACTACAAAACCCATCTCCAAGAGTTACTTCAGGTCAATGGCGATGTAGCTATTCGTTATCAGGTGATTTCTGAAACGGGTCCAGCCCATGATAAGGTTTTTGATGTAGAAGTTCTGGTTGAAGGTAAGAGCATCGGTCAAGGTCAAGGTCGTTCTAAGAAATTAGCAGAGCAGGAAGCTGCTAAAAATGCCGTTGAGAAAGGGCTGGATTCATGTATTTAAAGGAAATCGAAATTCAGGGATTCAAGTCTTTTGCTGATAAGACCAAGGTCGTCTTTGACCAAGGTGTGACGGCAGTTGTTGGACCCAATGGTTCTGGAAAGTCGAATATTACAGAAAGTCTTCGTTGGGCCTTGGGGGAGTCAAGTGTTAAGAGTCTCCGTGGTGGCAAGATGCCAGATGTCATCTTTGCTGGAACAGAAAGTCGCAAACCGCTCAATTATGCTTCTGTAGTTGTGACTCTGGATAATCATGACAGATTTATCAAGGATGCAGGTCAAGAAATCAGGGTAGAACGCCATATCTATCGTAGCGGAGATAGCGAATACAAGATTGACGGCAAGAAAGTCCGTCTGCGTGATATTCATGATCTTTTCTTGGATACAGGTTTGGGACGCGATTCCTTCTCTATCATTTCCCAAGGGAAGGTTGAGGAGATTTTCAACTCCAAGCCTGAGGAACGCCGAGCTATTTTTGAAGAAGCTGCAGGTGTTTTGAAATACAAGACTCGCAGAAAAGAAACTGAGAGCAAATTGCAACAAACTCAGGATAATCTAGACCGCTTAGAGGACATTATCTATGAGTTGGATAATCAAATCAAGCCTCTTGAGAAGCAAGCAGAAAATGCTCGTAAGTTTTTAGATTTGGAAGGTCAACGCAAGGCTATTTACTTGGATGTCCTTGTTGCTCAAATCAAGGAAAATAAGTCTGAACTAGGGTCGACAGAAGAAGAGTTGGTACAGGTTCAGGAACTCTTGACAAGCTATTACCAAAAGCGTGAAAAATTAGAAGAAGAAAATCAAACTCTTAAAAAGCAACGCCAAGATTTACAGGCTGAAATGGCTAAAGACCAAGGCAGTTTGATGGATTTGACCAGTCTGATTAGTGATTTAGAGAGAAAATTAGCCCTATCGAAATTAGAATCTGAGCAAGTAGCCCTCAATCAACAGGAAGCACAAGCTCGTTTGGCTGCTTTGGAGGATAAGAGAAATTTACTCAGCCAAGAAAAATCTGATAAAGAAAGCTCTTTAGCTCTGTTAGAGGAAAATCTAGTCCAAAATAATCAAAAACTCAATCGTTTAGAAGCTGAATTGCTAGCTTTTTCAGATGATCCTGATCAAATGATTGAGCTCTTACGCGAACGCTTTGTAGCTCTTTTACAAGAAGAAGCGGATGTCTCAAACCAACTGACCCGCATCGAGAATGAGTTGGAAAATAGTCGTCAGCTTTCTCAAAAACAAGCAGATCAATTACAAAAACTCAAAGAACAGCTGGCTACAGCTAAAGAGAAGGCTAGTCAGCAAAAGGCGGAGCTTGAAACTGCTAAGGAGCAGGTTCAAAAATTATTGGCTGACTACCAAGCTATTGCCAAGGAGCAAGAGGAGCAGAAATCTTCCTATCAAGCTCAACAAAGTCAACTATTTGACCGTCTGGATAATCTCAAAAACAAGCAGGCCAGAGCTCAAAGTTTGGAAAATATCCTTAGAAATCACAGTAACTTTTATGCAGGTGTTAAGACTGTTCTCCAAGAAAAAGTCCGCCTTGGTGGTATTATTGGTGCTGTTAGTGAGCACCTGACCTTTGATGTGCATTATCAAACTGCCTTGGAAATTGCGCTTGGAGCAAGCAGTCAGCACATCATTGTAGAAGATGAGAACGCGGCGACTAAGGCGATTGATTTCCTCAAACGAAACAGAGCAGGTCGTGCAACCTTCCTTCCTTTGACAACGATCAAGGCGCGTACGATTTCTAGTCAGAACCAAGGTGCTATCGCTGGAAGCCCAGGTTTCCTTGGGATGGCAGATGAGTTGGTGACATTCGATAATAGGTTGGAAGCTATTTTCAAGAATTTGCTAGCTATAACAGCTATCTTTGATACAGTAGAACATGCTCGTGCAGCAGCTCGCCAGGTTCGTTATCAGGTTCGCATGGTGACACTGGACGGGACAGAGCTACGCACAGGTGGTTCCTATGCAGGTGGAGCCAATCGTCAGAATAACAGTATTTTTATCAAGCCAGAACTGGAGCAATTGCAAAAAGAAATTGCTGAAGAAGAAGTAAGCTTACGTTCAGAAGAAGCGAGTTTGAAGAACTTGCAAGACGAGATGGCTAGATTGACCGAATCATTAGAAGCCATCAAATCTCAGGGTGAGCAGGCTCGTATTCAGGAGCAGGGCTTGTCCCTCGCTTATCAGCAGACCAGTCAGCAAGTCGAAGAATTAGAAACTCTTTGGAAACTCCAAGAAGAGGAATTAGATCGTCTTTCTGAGGGAGATTGGCAAGCAGATAAGGAAAAATGCCAAGCACGCCTTGCTACTATTTCCAGTGACAAGCAAAATCTAGAAGCTGAGATTGAAGAGATTAAGTCTAACAAAAATGCCATCCAAGAACGTTATCAGAACTTGCAAGAACAGGTAGCGCAAGCTCGCTTGCTTAAGACAGAACTGCAAGGGCAAAAACGTTATGAAGTTGCTGATATTGAACGTTTAGGCAAAGAATTGGACAATTTAGATATAGAACAAGAGGAAATCCAGCGTCTTCTTCAAGAAAAGGTTGACAATCTTGAGAAAGTTGATACGAATTTGCTCAGTCAACAGGTAGAAGAAGCCAAAACTCAGAAAACAAACCTCCAACAAGGTTTGATTCGCAAGCAGTTTGAGTTGGATGATATTGAAGGCCAGCTGGATGATATTGCTAGTCATTTGGATCAGGCTCGCCAACAGAATGAGGAATGGATTCGCAAGCAAACACGTGCTGAAGCTAAGAAAGAAAAGGTCAGCGAGCGCTTACGCCATTTACAAAGCCAATTAACAGACCAGTACCAGATTAGCTATACTGAAGCACTAGAAAAGGCACATGAATTGGAAAATCTTAATCTGGCAGAGCAAAAGGTTAAGGATTTGGAGAAGGCTATTCGCTCACTGGGTCCAGTCAACTTGGAAGCTATTGACCAGTACGAAGAAGTTCACAGCCGTCTGGATTTCCTAAATAGCCAGAGAGATGATATTTTGTCAGCGAAAAACCTGCTCCTTGAGACCATTACAGAGATGAATGATGAGGTTAAGGAACGCTTTAAATCAACTTTTGAAGCCATTCGTGAGTCCTTTAAAGTGACCTTCAAACAGATGTTTGGCGGAGGTCAGGCAGACTTGATATTGACTGAGGGCGACCTTTTAACAGCTGGTGTGGAGATTTCTGTTCAACCTCCAGGTAAGAAAATCCAGTCGCTTAATCTCATGAGTGGTGGGGAAAAAGCCTTATCAGCTCTTGCCTTGCTCTTCTCCATTATTCGTGTCAAGACCATTCCATTTGTCATCTTGGATGAGGTGGAAGCTGCGCTGGATGAAGCCAATGTTAAACGTTTTGGGGATTACCTCAATCGATTTGACAAGGACAGCCAGTTTATCGTTGTGACCCACCGTAAAGGAACCATGGCAGCGGCTGATTCCATCTATGGAGTGACCATGCAAGAGTCAGGTGTCTCAAAAATTGTTTCAGTTAAGTTAAAAGATTTAGAAGGTATTGAAGGATGACAATTAAACTAGTAGCAACAGAAATCGGAATAAGTAAATTGATACAATAGCCTATAAAGAAAGCCTTGAAATTTAGCTGATTTCAGGGCTTTTTAACTGTCTATTGCTATCAGGGTAAAATCATTAGAGATGTTGCGAGTTTATGGAGACACCCTTGATTTGTAAAATGTTAAATAGTAGAGAATCATTTCATCTATTCTTTGTTTACCAGTTTATCGAAATGGCTAGTATAGTGTAATTTTAACTTGTCTTCTCCTAAAATATCAAGGACTTGTATGGCCTGTTTCATTTTTTCAATTCCGCTATCTAAATGACGCTTAAATTCAAAGTAACCAGTTGCATAGAGAAAAACTGTCTGTTCATAAAAGTTTAATTCATTATCTAATAATGCTTTTATTTCGGTGATTAGACAAGTACAGTTTGAAAATTCTTCCTTATCTACGCTAAGAATTAGACAATTGATGGCCAATTGAGTGACAATTCGCTTATTTGTTTTATTCAACGAAGAGTAGATGTAATTGTTCAACATTTCCTTTGTTAATAGGAAGTAGGAGTTGTAGTTTATTGTTCGTACACAGTTACCTAATAAAGTGATTTCATAGTAACCCCATTTTTCAACTTTAAAGAGATAATCTGTCAATTGAAGTAATTCTTTATTTGATGGAATAATGCTGGAATCCATTGTATGTAGAATGGATTTTATCATTGTTTTATCGAAAGAATTTAAAGTGTAATGTGATGAGTCAGAAAGTAGAGCAGCTATATTTTTGATGTTATGTGATGAATATTGCTTACGAATATATTGAACCAAATTAGCGAATAATTCAGCATTAGTATAATCTTCATTATGTAAAATAAGAAACTCATCTAAAGTAATGTGTAATTTGTCTAAAATATTGATAAGTCGAATACAAGATATCTCTGATTCCCCACGTTCGAATCTAGATATTTGAGATTTTGAAAGGTGTTCATCTGCTACAGAGCATAGACTAATTTGTTTTCCTTTACGAACTTTTCTAAGTGTGATGCCAAGTTTTGATTTCATAATTTCCCATTTTCCCAACAAAAATTAAATCCGTTTTTATTTATTGTACAATAAATAAAAACGGAAAGGAAGTCCGAGTATGAAGAAAATTTCAAAATTTTTGCCGATTTTGGTTTTGGTGATGGATATTATTATAATTGTTGGTGGGTAAAATGCTTAAGTGTACACTTAAGTCTTTAGAATATTCTAAAGACTTAAGATTTTATAGATACATAGTATAAAATACGGTATTTATAATTTGGGAGGCTTTAATTGAAAAAACAGAATTTATTTAAAATATCAAATAATGTACAAGAGTATTCGAATGCTTTTAATACTATGGGTTTAAATTTTCAAGGAGAAATTCCTATTTTTGTTGACCACAAAAGAGAAGATTTACTTCATAATATCAAGCGAATTAACAATGAATATTCCGAATGCTATAAAACAACGCCAATTTACCAATGCGATGCAGGGATCACTCTATCTTCTGATTTAGAGTTTTATAAAAACTGTAGGTTATTTTGTAAGAAGTGGGTGACCTCTTTAAATGAGATGATAAACATAGAAAATCTGGTAGTAATAGGACTATATAAAGATTTTTCACAATATAAAATTTTGACTATATTAGAATATTGTAAGAAAAATAATATTGAACTGTACATACTGACAGGAAGAGATCTATCTTCATTGTCTTGGATGATAGGAAAGCAGTTTTACTCAAAAAGTGAAAAAGAAGTACGAAAAGCAGTCTTTTCGCATAAAAAGTTAAATGAATTTAGTGAAACAAAAAACAAATGGGATATTTTTGATATAAAAAGGCTTGAAAATGAAAATATAAAAAATCTTTTGGAAGAAAAATCTTGGTCAGAATTAGTTTTTCATGGACATGGAAAAGAAGATCATCTAAATTTAGCTGATTTCACTTTGCATGGTTTTAATAAATTAATTCCTCAACAAGAAAAATTTGCTCCTTCTTGGGGCCATCAAGGGCAATCTTTTTTTAAGGATGAGAGTAAAGCAATACGTATTAGCTCTATAAATGTTGAAACATTATTTTTATTATCTTGTAGTAATTTTCCGTTTAATGATTGTAGATTGTATGATTCTAGATTCAACTTAACATTAGATGCTATCGATGGAATAGCAAGAAATATTGTTGCTTCTATTGCTGTTCAATCGATTGATAATCCAGAGATATATGAAATTTTTTCAGATTCAAATTTGACAAATATTGGAACCAAACTTCATAATAAATTAAATGATGTACAGCCGTTTGTTTCAATTGTTAATATTGGACTCCCAAATACTAGAAAAGTAGATCAATCACTTGAAAATATAAATGGGATTGTCCGATTAACCCAAAGTAGCAAAATGATTTTATCGCGACTTGCTTCATATGTTTCGTCTGGGTTATTAAGTAGTGAACATGAGGTAAAAAAGTTATCTAATAATGTTTTAGCAGATTACATGCAAATGACACGCAGAGGTACCTATGGAGTGACAGAAGAAAAATATTTAAATTTTGAACAAAATTTAATAAATAGAGTAAATCCTATTTCTAAAAAGATAGCTGAAATAATGATTCAGAACCAAAATGACGAGCTTTTCGAATTTGATCGATATAATATTTTTAGGTCTATAATTGATGAAAGTAGTATTTTCAAAAAAATATGTTGTTGTGGAAGTTCGGGTGTTGGTTGCAACTATATTCCAGAAACTAACAATTTATTCAATATTAATTCTTTCTATTGTTATAGGTGCGGTGATAAAAATACTTCAATGACAGGCATGCCAGAAGTAGATTTTATGTGTGATAATTATGATAGAGAAAGATTAAGAATAAAATATAAGATTGTTATTACTCCACAACATAGAGGAGATGTTTACTTAGGAGTACAGCTACCAACATATGTAGAAAAGTCATCAAATACCTCACCAGAGTTGAAAAGAATACGTTTTAAAAATATTGGAACTAAAGTAGTTGAAGGAGAGATCTGTTTTAACGAGGATACTTTACTTCAAAGCTATTATCTTAAGCTATTTATTATTCAGAATGGGGGAATAGCTATTAGTAGATGTTTCTTCAATTTAATAAATAATTGTGAGGGAAAGTTTGAAAAAATATAAATGTAATATATTTATTATTTACTCTAATTTTGAGTAATTGAAACACGAGGAGTATTCCTTCACCAAATTTGAGAAAGGCCTATTTCTTTTTATAAACAAGTCGCTTATCTAATAATAAATTTACTAATTATAATCTTAAGAAATCGTAAAGCAATACAAGATATCAGATATTTATCTGTAAATCTATTAATTAGCATTCTAGTCTTATCTTCATTATAAAATCAGTATTTTGAGATGTCCAAGACAAGCTTCCTAGTTTTCTCTTTGATTTTTTTAGTATTATGGTCACAGTTGGTTGTACCTAATAGGATGAACTACAGTTATAATGATGGATTTTTTCAAATGTATTGGCTGAAGCACTCACTTAATCGCCTCGTCGCGATTTGTAATAGTGATATGTTTTCACGTTTTATATTATAGTTTTAAACAAAGAGCACAATACTTTTTAACTCAGTGTTGTGCATTGAATGAAACGAAAGAAAGGAATGAATAACAATGGATATTTTTTTAGGTACACCAATCACAGGAATAATTAATCCGAACTTGAAAAGTCCGTTAGAAACTGCGACAAAGTCCAGAATTAAGGGGATTATTTCTGATTTGAGATCGTATGGTCATAATGTGTTTTGTGCTCTAGAGGAAGAAGAATTTGGCAAAAAGATTGCAGATTCTTTAGAATGTACCCTTAGAGATTATTCGATACTGAAACAAAGTAATGTATATATTACTTTTCCAAATAATAGTTATGGATGTGCTGTGGAACTTGGTTGGGCTTCAGCGCACTCTATTCCTATTGTCTTAGGAATTAACAAAAGAATCGGTTCAAAAACACCATTGTATGAAGGTTTACACACAACAGGTACTCAGGTTCATGTTATTTATTATGATTCTGAAGATGAGTTTCCAGATAAACTTGAATGGTTAAAAATATTAAAGTACATAGAAAAGCATATATTTATTAGGTGATTGTTATGAGAATTTTGACAGTAACTACAAATTTTGGTTTTGGTCCGTCTTCCAAATTATATTCTATTATCAAAGAGCTATTGAAGATGGGATATAAAGAGATTACATTTTGCGGAAATGGAGAATCTATAAATTTTTTTAAGACCAACTTTGGTAATAGATTAGAATACATCGAGTGTGATACTGATGAAATTAGGTCTGAAAGCTTTTTGAAAATAGTAGATATTAAGAATTATGAACTCTTAATTAATGTTATGAATCTGAATATTCCTAAAATTCAACGAGATACAAATTTAAATGTAAAAAGTGTATTTGTTGATAGTCTAAGTTGGATGTGGGAAAAACCCCTAGATGGGATTAACGAATATGATATTTATTTTGTTCAAAATGCTTTTATTGATCCCAATAATTTATCGCAGTATAAGAATATCCAAACAATAAATCCTATTATTAATACGGAAGGAATAACAAAAACAAAAGATTTCAAAAACAATAAAATTCTATTAAATTTCGCTGGTATAGTTACTCCATATGAAAATGATGTATTTTTCAAAAAGTACATGTTATTTTATCTAAAACTTTTTTCAAAAATACCTAATATTGATAAATATGAGATTGATTGTGCTTGTAACATGACGCAGAAAAAATGGATTGAATCAAACAACCGTTTTGACTACAATGTTACATTTAAAGTAATGTCCCATAAAGAGTTTCTATCAGCGTCATGTGAAGCAAGTAGGATATTTACAACACCTGGTTTGACATTTTATTTAGAGAGTTTAGAATTAGGCTTAAAACCACATTATTTTTTGCCTTCAAATTATTCTCAGGCATTATTGCTTGAAAAATATAATCAAATCTCTGGGAATTGTAATACCTTATCTAAGTATGGATATTTATTTTCAACAGATGAGTTACTTGAAGAAAGTGAAGGTGTGACTAAAGTAAGAGAAGCATTTTCTAATATTAGTACAAGATATAAAGAAGAAATCTTCGACAATATAATATCATATATTAATGAAGGTTCGGTGTATGAATCAAAAAATGAAATTCAATATAAGGAAGAGAGCGGTATTCGTTCAATTATTAGAATTATGCTTGAAAAAGGACTATTGAAAGGAAGATAATACATGCCTGTGATTGAAGATATTGATTTTTCCAATTTACTAGTGAAAAAAATGTATAAAAAAGATTTAAATCAGATAATTTCATTAAATGACTTAAATTATGATGCTAGTTTTAGGGATAATTTAATAGTTTTTGATGAAACAAGTAATTTTTCTCCAAATAACAGTCTTGTTGTTGGGGGGGCTTGTATTGATCGCTGTGATGCAAAAATTGATAATCTGGCTATCAATTTTTACTTTGATATACTGATGCCTATTAATGAGGCCATCATGAAAAATTTAAATTGTGCAATATATGTGGATACACCTATTGAATCATGTAAAGATGATTGTGAAAAAGAAAGATGGCAACAATTTGTTAAACGCTTAGAAATATTTTTTGAACAGCTAGGAAAACGTGTAGGCATTGAAATAAAAATAATTCGAAGAGATTTATCTTATAAAATGATTGATAAGATATTAAAAAAACATAACTTTAGTGATGATGAATTAAAAGGTTTGTATGATTTAGTGCCTAGTGCAAAGAATATTGTATTTGGACCAGAACTATTACTTCATTTTCGTAGATCAATCATTTCGTATTTACCAGAATTCATTTCAGAATATTTTGAAGAAAATTTTGAAGAAATTATAGTTTGTGAAGAGTTAAGTCAGTGTAAAGCAATTGGCAAAGCCTGGAGAATCAGTAATAAAATATATCCCAAAATATATATAGATATGCCATCTCTTAGTTGTAGAAATCGCATGCATAGGAGTAATAATGGGAAAATAGGTATTTTTGAATCAGCATCTTTGAATAAAACTAGAAAATCTGATCCATTGTTTCATGAATTTATGAATAGAATAGAATTGGAAGCTATTTTTAAATCTTTTGATGTTGATAATTTTTGGTTAGTAAAAGATGAATTAGAAGGAATGTGGTATGAGAAGCAATAAAATTTCATCAGAGTTAAAATATTATCTATATATCATTTTTACAAATTTACGATTTACTAGAATAGTAAATATTATCTTTATTGTTCAGTTTTTGGGATTATCTTTAGTACAATTTGCATTTTTTCAATCTATTTTTCTATTTTCACAATTAGTTTCAGAGATTCCCTCCGGAATTTTAGGAGATAGGTTTAGTAAGAAGAAAATCGTTCTATTGGGACTAGTTCTGTTATCAATTACTCCATTATTAACTCTTTCATCAATCTTGCTAATGAAGGACTATGTTTACTATATTATACTAGGTGCATTTGTTTTAGAAGGAGTAGGAAATGCTTTTTTAAGTGGAGCTGATGATGCCTTGTTTTTTGAATCTCTAAGAAGTGAAGGCAAGGAGGAGAGTTATGGGAAAATACGAGGAAAGTTACAATTAATCAGCGCTCTGACTTTGGGGATTGCTACATTTATAGGAGGTGGTTTATATAGCATTACAAGATGTTTACCATATTTTATACAATCTTTTACACTTATAGGTTCAATGATAATCATCATATCTATTCCAGATAATCAGAAACACTCTATAGAAGATCTTAATCAAAATGGTGTTCCGAAATTTAAAGAATTATTTTCAGTTTTTCATAGGTTGCTAAAATCTACTAAAATTCTTTTCATGTTCGCTTTTACTACGGTTATTGTCTCAGCAATTAACGTAGTATTTGCTTTATTACCAGATTATTTTTCTAAAATAGGATTTTCTACATCTATTAATGGAGCTATGTTTATGATTTATAGTATCATTGGTGGCATAGTAGCAACTCAAGCTTATAAAATATCAAAAATAAGAGTTTCTAAATTAATTATGCTGCTATCATTGATACTAATGATTTCCATTATTTTTCAAATTTTGCCTTTCAATGCCACATTTATATTTAGTTTTCTACTGTTGTACATTATCATAGATATTCTTGATCCTATTATCATGGAGATGTTACATCTTTGGGTTGATGACAATTCAAGAGCAACAGTTATATCAGGACTATCCTTTTCAATTAGTCTTGTTACAATGTTGGTAAATCCGATAATTGGTGTAGGAATTCAAATATTTAATATGAGAATAACTATCTTATTGATTTCTTGTTTTATGATTGTAATGATATTAATCTCGTATATGTTAATAGAAAAAACTAAAAGGAGTAAAAAACATGAAAACAGAGAATAAGGCTTATTTAGGTGATTCCAGAGCTATGGAAGATGTAGAAAATGATTCTGTTGATTTAATAATCACTTCTCCACCATATTTTAATTTAGTTGATTATCAACACGATGATCAGATTGGGTTAACAGAAACATATAAAGGCTATATTCAGAGTCTAAATAGTGTTTGGGAAAGATGTAGTAAAATATTAAAAGAAACAGGAACAATTTGCATCAATATTTGCAGTTCTGTAGAAATTAGCAGAAAAAATCAAAATATGTATTACGATATCAAACATGAAATTGAAAAATTCTTTGCGGAGCATAATTTCTATATTGAAGGGACAATAATATGGAATTTGAATAATACTTCATATATCAAAAATCAAGTTGAAAAATATCCTTCAAGTTATTCGAATAATGAGTCTTTGATTCTAAATAACTATGAATACATATTGATTTTTAAGAAAAAGTCAGAATTTATAGTGTGGGATAGAAACATTGAGGGCACTAAATTTATTGACTGCATTTGGAATATACCTTGGGATTATTCTACAAGACCACCAGCTTTTCCAGAACAAATTGTCAATCAACTTATTGATATTTATTCTCTGGAAGGTGATGTTGTGTTGGATCCGTTTATGGGGCAAGCGACTACATCTTTGTGTGCTTTTAAGAAAAATAGAAAGTTCATTACCTATGAATTAAATCCAACCACTTATAAATTAGGTTTAAAAAAACTAAATCAAGTGGGTGCGCTGAATGTAAACAGATAAGAAAGTAGTAGAAGGTCTATTATGAAAATAACTACAGTTGGTATGGGGTACGTCGGTTTGACTTTATCTGTCCTGTTATCTCAGGAACATGACGTGGTTGGATTAGACATTAATTTACAGAAAGTCGAACATCTTAATAATAAAATTTGTCCATTTATCGACTATGAGTTGGAGAGATATTTTTTAAATAAAGATTTGAAATTCGAAGCTTGTATTTATGATGAGAAGTACTTTGAAAAAGTTGATTGTATCATAATAGCAATACCAACAGACTTTGATGAAAATAAAGGAGTATTAGATACTGAGGGTATAGAATCAGTTATAGCTGATTGCCTAAGTATTAATCCTGTTGCATATATAGTTATAAAATCTACAGTGCCAATCGGATTTACGAATTATTTGAATACAAAATTTCACACAGATCGGATCATTTTTTCTCCAGAGTTTTTGCGTGAAGGAAAAGCATTATTAGATAACTTATTTCCATCTAGAATTATTTTGGGAGGGAGAGCTGAATATTGTCAAAGATTTGGAAGATTATTATCGGAGTTCTCGTTAAATGAAGTTGCCCCGATTCTACTGACAAATTCAGCTGAAGCTGAAGCAATTAAGTTATTTTCAAATTCATACCTTGCAATGAGAATTGCGTTCTTCAATGAAATTGATAGTTTTTCCATTATGAAAGGGTTAAATACTAAAAATATCATTGAAGGAATTTGTTCTGAAGAAAGAATCGGAGAATTTTACAATAATCCTAGTTTTGGTTATGGAGGATACTGTTTACCTAAAGATACAAAACATATGTTAAGTGAATGTGAAGGCCTTCCAACTGTTTTGTTAGATTCTATTGTATTAAGTAACCAAAAAAGATCAGAGTTTATAGCAACACAAATAACAAAAAATAATATATACAATGTAGGCATTTATCGTTTGCTAGCTAAAAAAGATTCTGATAATATTCGTGATTCGTCAACTGAAAATGTGATTAAACAATTAACGAAATATAATGTAAATATTATTATTTATGAACCGTTTTTGTCTTCAAAAGAGATTTTTGATGCTAAAGTTGTAACGAATCTGGAAGAATTTAAAAAAACATCGGATGTTATTATTTCAAATAGAATTTCAGATGAATTGTCTGATGTATTAGAAAAAGTTTATACAAGAGATATATTTAATAGGGATTAAATAATAATATTTTACTTTTGAGAAGTTGCGATAACATAATATTTGAGAAAATCAAAGTATATTACGATTTATAGCGAAATGAAATAAAAATTGAACAAATTTATTGGGGAAGTTAAACCAATTTCTAACAATGTTTTAGAAACAACGGTGTACTATTTCAATGTCAATATACTATGTTATAACATGTTTTTTATAAGATAAGTAACTATAGAAGAAAAGTTTCTATAACAACCTCTTCCTCATCCGAAAGAAACCTCTTATTGGGTCTTAAAAAGTGATAGCCAGCAGACCTATTATTAGACTTTTTTGTCAGGGAAAGATGAGCAACAAGGTATCACGCTTTACCATCATGATCAGCGACGGAGTGGTTTAGTAGTGCAGGAATCTCAGGGAGCTTATTCTGCTTATGCGATAGCAGTCCAAGGTTTAGGAGCAAAGCGATGCTAAGCTTGGTAAACTGCGAGATGCTCGTCCGCTTATCGTCAACTGGAAGAAGCTGCACTTGTTGGTTGTTGGGCACATGTGAGAAAGGAGTTTTTTGAAGCGACGCCCAAGCAAGTGGGGAAATCATCGTTAGGTGCTAAAGGCTTAGCTTATTGATGGGATACATTGTCGATTGATGAACGACTACAGAAACGTCAAGAAAAGCTCCAACCCTGAATGGAAGACTTCTTTGTTTGGTGCCGGATCCAGTCAGTTTTACAGGGTTCAGAACTAGGGAAGGCTATTGAATACAGGCTCAATTCTGAAGAAACCTTTAAGACAATTTTGAAAGACGAGCATCTCTTCCTTGTTATTGGACGATAAACAAGTGGAACTTACTCTGACTTGGAATTCCACTTGTTTTTTCGATTTTTATCAGATTAATTTCAACTTTTATTGGCGGTGGAAGTTAGTTTGGGAATTTAGAAAAAATCCAGTTATACTAAAGGGTTAAGTAATATTGGATAAAAATTAAGTGATAAAGTCGGGAGTTTATCAAGCGTCTAATCTCAAATGGATTAGGCGCTATTTGCTTTTTCTATGGTATAATAGAAGGTGGATTTATTAATTGGAGTATGAAGAATTTATGATTAAATTAGTAGCAACGGATATGGACGGAACCTTCCTAGATGGGAATGGACGCTTTGATATGGATCGCCTCAAGTCTCTTTTGGCTTCCTACAAGGAAAAAGGGATTTACTTTGCGGTGGCTTCGGGGCGCGGATTTCTATCCTTAGAAAAATTATTTGCTGATGTTCGTGATGACATTATTTTCATCGCGGAAAATGGCAGTTTGGTCGAATATCAAGGTCAGGACTTGTATGAAGCGACCATGTCTCGTGAGTTCTATCTATCAACTTTTGAAAAGCTGAAAACGTCACCTTATGTAGATATTAATAAATTGCTCTTGACGGGGAAAAAAGGCTCTTATGTGCTAGATACGGTTGATGAGACCTATTTAAAAGTGAGTCAGCACTATAATGAAAATATTCAAAAAGTAGCGAGTCTAGAAGATATTACAGATGACATTTTCAAATTTACAACCAACTTCACAGAAGAAACGCTAGAAGCTGGGGAAGCTTGGGTTAATGAACATGTTCCTGGTGTTAAGGCCATGACAACTGGCTTTGAATCCATTGATATTGTTCTGGACTATGTCGATAAGGGTGTGGCTATTGTTGAATTAGCTAAAAAACTTGGTATCACAATGGATCAGGTTATGGCTTTTGGAGACAATCTAAATGACTTGCATATGATGCAGGTTGTGGGACATCCTGTAGCTCCTGAAAATGCACGACCAGAAATTTTAGAATTAGCAGAGACTGTGATTGGTCACCATAAGGACCAGTCGGTTATAGCTTATATGGAGGGCTTATAATGGCAGATATAAAATTGATTGCATTGGACTTGGACGGGACCTTGTTGACTACTGATAAAAGGCTGACGGATCGTACCAAGGCAACTTTGAAAGCTGCGCGTGATCGTGGTATTAAGGTTGTATTGACAACTGGTCGTCCCTTAAAAGCCATGGATTTCTTTCTCCATGAGCTAGGGACTGACGGCCAAGAAGATGAGTATACGATTACTTTTAATGGTGGTTTGGTTCAGAAAAATACAGGAGAAATCCTTGATAAAACAGTCTTTTCATATGATGATGTGGCACGCTTGTATGAGGAAACAGAGAAATTATCACTGCCTCTTGATGCTATCTCAGAAGGAACTGTTTATCAAATCCAATCCGACCAAGAAAGTCTTTATGCCAAATTTAATCCAGCTTTGACTTTTGTTCCAGTGGACTTTGAAGACTTGTCTAGTCAAATGACCTACAATAAATGCGTGACTGCCTTTGCTCAAGAACCCTTGGATGCAGCCATTCAAAAGATTTCTCCAGAATTGTTTGACCAATATGAAATCTTTAAATCACGTGAAATGTTGCTAGAATGGTCACCAAAGAATGTTCATAAAGCAACAGGTTTGGCAAAACTAATCAGCCATCTAGGAATCGACCAAAGCCAAGTTATGGCCTGTGGTGATGAAGCCAATGACCTTTCTATGATTGAATGGGCAGGGCTTGGTGTTGCCATGCAAAACGCTGTTCCTGAAGTCAAGGCAGTCGCAAATGTAGTGACGCCAATGACCAACGATGAAGAGGCTGTCGCCTGGGCTATCGAAGAATATGTGCTAAAGGAGAACTAAGATATGGGATTATTTGACCGTCTATTCGGAAAAAAAGAAGAACCTAAAATCGAAGAAGTTGTAAAAGAAGCTCTGGAAAATCTTGATTTGTCTGAAGATGTTGAGCATGCCTTAACAGAAGCTGAGGAAATTTCTCAGGAAGAAGCAGAGGTTGAAAGTTCTGAAGAAGCTGTGTTTGAAGAAGAGAAAATCCAAGACACAGTTGAAGAAAGTCTGGATTTAGAGCCAGTTGTAGAAGTTTCTCAAAAAGAAGTCGCAGAATTTCCACACTCAGAAGAAGAGAATACTGAGTTTCTAGAGACTGTAGAAGAAAATAATTCTGAAATTCTTGAAGCACAAACGCCTCAAGCAGAAGAAACTGTTCAGGAAAAATATGACCGCAGTCTTAAGAAAACTCGTACAGGCTTCGGAGCTCGCTTGAACGCCTTCTTTGCCAATTTCCGCTCTGTTGACGAAGAATTTTTCGAGGAACTGGAAGAACTGCTGATCATGAGTGACGTTGGTGTACAGGTCGCTTCTAACTTAACAGATGAGTTACGCTACGAAGCCAAGCTTGAAAACGCCAAGAAACCTGATGCACTGCGCCGTGTCATCATTGAGAAATTGGTTGAGCTTTATGAAAAGGATGGTAGCTACGATGAAAGCATCCACTTCCAAGATGGCTTGACAGTCATGCTCTTTGTTGGTGTGAATGGTGTTGGGAAAACAACTTCTATCGGGAAACTAGCCCACCGCTACAAACAAGCAGGTAAGAAAGTCATGTTGGTTGCGGCAGACACCTTCCGTGCAGGGGCGGTAGCCCAGCTTGCTGAATGGGGCCGTCGTGTGGACGTTCCAGTTGTGACTGGATCTGAAAAAGCTGATCCAGCCAGTGTGGTCTTTGATGGCATGGAACGTGCCGTGGCTGAAGGTATCGATATTCTCATGATCGATACTGCTGGTCGTTTGCAAAACAAGGACAACCTCATGGCTGAGTTGGAAAAGATTGGTCGTATTATCAAACGTATTGTGCCAGAAGCTCCTCATGAAACCTTCTTGGCACTTGATGCATCAACAGGTCAAAATGCCTTGGTACAGGCCAAAGAATTTTCAAAAATCACTCCTTTAACAGGAATTGTCTTGACTAAGATTGATGGAACTGCTCGAGGTGGTGTTGTTCTAGCCATCCGTGAAGAACTCAATATTCCTGTAAAATTGATTGGTTTTGGTGAAAAAATCGATGATATTGGAGAGTTTAACTCAGAAAACTTTATGAAAGGTCTCTTGGAAGGCTTAATCTAATCAGAAGCAAAAATCCTGCAAGGCATAAACTTGCAGGAAATTTTTTTATTCTAAACGACCATCTTGACGATAGGCGATATCTGGTTGCCAAGTCCATTTGGCACCGAATTTTTCAAGTAAGTCAAAGCTTGCTTGAGGTCCCATGCTTCCAGCTTTATAGTCATGAAGTGGGGCACCATTTTCAGCCCAGAGCTCTTCGATACGGTCAATCAATTTCCATGACGCACCAACTTCATCCCAGTGGCTAAAGTTAGTTGAGTTGTTATTTAGGACATCATAAATCAATTTCTCGTATGGTTCTGGAGAAGCACCAGTTGCGGTCGCATCTGTACGGTAATCCAGTGAGTTAGGAGCCAAGTTAAATTCTTCTCCTACTTGCTTCCCATTTAGACTGAGAGAGAAGCCTTCTGTGGGTTGGATATAGATGGTCAAAATGTTTGGAGCAAGTGGTTCTCCAAAGATAGAGTCCATTTGTTTAAAGACGATGTTGACATGAGTGCCTTTTTCAGTCAGACGTTTACCAGTACGGAAGAAGAAAGGAACACCACGGAATCGATCGCTGTCTACAAAGAAAGCACCAGATGCAAAGGTTTCAGTTGTTGATTCTGGATTCACATTTGGCTCGCTACGATAAGAGATGTATTTCATGCCATCAATCTTACCAGAACGGTATTGACCACGGATAAAGTGTTCTTTAAGCTCTTCATCCGTTGGATGATAGAGGTTTTTAAAGACCTTAATCTTCTCAGCACGAATCTCGTCTTTTGTGAAGCTGGCTGGTTTGTCCATAGCAAGGAGCGAAAGAAGTTGTAGAGTGTGGTTCTGTACCATGTCGCGGAGGGCACCAGATTCATCATAATAGCCACCACGTTCTTCTACACCCAAGCGCTCCGCAAAGGTAATTTGAACATTATCGATAAAATCCTTGTTCCAAACGTTTTCAAAAATCAGGTTGGCAAAGCGAACTGCAAAGATACTTTGAATCATTTCCTTACCAAGATAATGGTCGATACGGAAAATTTGTTCTTCGTCAAATGTTGCTAGGAGCTCGTCATTCAACTTGCTTGCAGTTGCGTAATCTGTACCAAATGGTTTTTCAACGATTAAGCGTTCAAAACCTTTACCATCTACGATATTTTCAGACTTGAGGTGTTTGGCAATAGTTCCAAAGAACTGAGGTGCCATAGATAAGAAGAAGAGCTTGTTGTGTTCAGCTTGGTACTTGTCATTTAGTTCAGCCTGCAATTGACGCAAAGCAATGTAGTGTTCTGTATCGTTGACATCATGACTTTGATAGTAGAAGTGGCTAGCGAACTCTTGAGCCTGTTCGGTACTATCTGCCAAATCAAGGATAGATTCGACTACAACAGATTCAAAATATTCCTTGCTCCAAGGACGACGGGCAGTTCCAATGACGGCAAAATGTTTGGAAAGATTGCCGGATTTATATAGTCTAAATAGGGAAGGGTAGAGCTTGCGTTTAGCCAGGTCTCCACTCGCACCGAAAATTGTAACAATAACCTTAGATGACATCTAGCTACCTAATTTCTATTTTTATTCCTAGTCTTGCTAGGTATGAGGAAACCTCATTTCATAAACTTAATTCTAACATAATTTTCCGAAAAATCAAAAATTCCAATACGAGATAGAAAAAAACTGCAAGGAAGTCCTTACAGTTTGAGTTTAAACGTTTAAAACCTTATCTAAAAATTCTTTCAGACGTGGGTGTTGTGGGTTGTCAAAGATTTGATCAGGTGTCCCATCTTCAAGGAACTCGCCATCTGCAGTAAAGATAACGCGGTTGGCAACCTGACGGGCAAATCCCATCTCGTGGGTTACAATGATCATGGTCATGCCTTGCTCCGCTAATTCCTTCATAACGTTTAGTACGTCTCCGACCATCTCAGGGTCAAGGGCAGAAGTTGGTTCATCAAAGAGCATGATGTCTGGATTCATTGCTAGTCCACGAGCGATGGCCACACGTTGTTTTTGACCACCTGATAGGCTATCTGGACAGGCCTTAGCCTTATCTGCTAGTCCAACCTTGTCAAGTAACTCCATTCCCAATTTTTCAGCTTCTTCCTTGGTCATCAACTTGTGCTCAATAGGAGCAAAGGTGATGTTGTCCAATACAGACATGTGTGGGAAGAGATTGAAGTGTTGGAACACCATTCCGATATTTTCACGGACGTGGTCAACGTTGGTTGTTTTTTCAGTTAAGTCATAACCGTTCACAGTGATGTGACCGCTAGTAACTTCTTCCAAAAGATTTAGGCTACGAAGGAAAGTTGACTTACCAGAACCCGAAGGACCGATGATACAAACAACATCTCCTTCATAGAACTTGGTCGTAATTCCTTTTAAAACTTCATTTTTTCCGTAGCTTTTGTGTAAATCATTTACATCAATTTTTAATTTTGCCATTAACGAATCCTCTTTTCTAAGCGTTTCGCTAGTCTAGTCAAAAGTGTGATAATTACAAGATAGAAGATAGCAAGGATTGCATACATCTTGAAACTTTGGTAGTTACGGGCAATGATAATCTTACCAGTTTGGAAGAGTTCAACCAAACCGATAGCAGATACGATGGTTGTATCTTTAAGAGCGATAACGAATTGGTTAACAAAGTTTGGCAACATCAATTTAGTTGCTTGTGGCAAGATAATCTTACGCATGGTTTTTCCATAGGAGATACCCAAGCTTCGGCTGGCTTCCATTTGGCCAACTGGAACGGCCTGAATACCACCACGAACAATCTCAGCGATATAAGCAGCTGCATTTAGCGATAGGGCAATGGTACCAGCTACAAAGTCGTTAATTGGGCTTTGTTGGCCTGTGATGGACTCGATGAAGTTTGGAATCCCCCAGAAGATGAAGGCTGCAAGAATCATCAATGGAATACCACGAATAACGTCAACGAAAATCTCAGAGATGACGCGAAGAGATTTGTATGGGCTAACGCTAAACATACCGAAGATAATTCCGATGACAATGGCAATAGCAAATGAGATAAGAGCTAGAGCAAGAGTGATACCAAGACCGCTAAGGAGTTGTTTGTAGTTGTTTTGAAGCAAGCCCCAGAGCGTTGTTTCGTCAACAGTACTTGTTGAAGCAGTTGAAGACTCACTAGCTAGGTATTTGTCAAGAATCTTTTGGAATTCACCGTTTGCTTTAAGGTTTGCAAGTCCGTTATTGAACATTTCAATCAATTCTGGATTTGCTCCTTTTTTTACAGCAAAGGCTGTTTCACCGATTGGAGTTCCAGCGATTGGTGTTTTCAATTTTTGTCCTTGGCTGATAGAATATTTGAGAACAGGTTCATCATCCATAACGGCATCAATGGCACCAGTGTTTAAACTGTCATACATTGAAGAACCATCAGCGAAGGTTTTGATTTTGTAGCCGTATTTGCTTTGATTTTCAGTTAGGAAGGTTTGAGAAGCAGTTCCGTTTTTAACACCAACTGTCTTTCCTTTTAGATCTTCATAAGAAGCAATATTGCTTGATTCTTTGACACCAAGAATGGTATTGGCAGTGTAGTATGATTCTGAGAAGTCAAAAGTTGCCTTACGAGCATCTGTGACAGACATACCAGCAATGATACCATCAGCTTGTCCAGCTTGGACAGCACTGATAGCAGCATCAAAACCAGGGTTGGTGATTTCAATTTCAAAACCTTGGTCTTTAGCGATTGCTTTAATCAATTCCATATCAATACCAGTGTATTGGTTGCTTGAATTTTGGAAAACAAAAGGTGCAAAAGAAGAATCGCTGGCAATGATGTATTTAGCCTTAACAGGAATGGCTTTGAAGCCTGCAAGAGTAGTTGTAGTTGGCACTGCTGAAGATGATGAAGCAGTCCATTTCTTGATGATTTTATCAAGACTACCATCTTTTTTCATTTCAGCTAAGGCTTGGTTAAATTCAGTAACCAGGTGCTCGTATTTACTTCCTTTTTTAACACCGAAAGCAAAACTCCCTACAGCTTCACCATCCATTTCAATATGGAGGTCTTGACCTTGGTTGATGGCATATTCGATAACAGGCTTGTCATCCATCATGGCATCAATGGCACCAGCACTCAAGCTGTTGTTCATCAAATCACCAGTATCAAATGTTTTAATAGTAAAACCGTATTTATCCTTGATACTTTCAAGGAAACGTTGAGCGGCTGTTCCGTTTTTAACACCAACAGTTTTTCCTTTTAATTGGTCATATTTACTAATCTTGTGTGCCTTTGTAGTTGCAATGACAACTTTTGTATCATAGTAAGTATCAGACATGGTGAAGACTTTTTCACGTTCTTTAGTCTTTGTCATTCCTGCCATGATAGCGTCAGCTTGACCAGCTTGAACCGCATTGACCGCTGCGTCAAATCCAGGATAGGACATCTGAATGTTCCACCCTTTAATCTCAGCGACTTTGTTGATAATGTCAACATCAATTCCTTTATAAGTTTGATCTGAATCTTTAAACTCAAAAGGTGCATAGGCGGTATCAGAAACAATCTTAATCGTCTCTGCTTTGGCAATACCTAATGAGAAAATTGGGAATAAAATTAGCAAAAATGCTAGAAATTTTTTCTTCATTTTTAGTCTCCTTTTCCGAATATTTTCCCATTATATCAGAAAAAGTAAAAAAAGGCAAATTTTTATATTTCTGTGTCAGAAAATATAACATCCGTAATTCTTGTTTTGTCTTGAATCACACAACAGAAGTGCTATAATAAAGGTATATCATATAGTAAAAGAGGATAAAGTTATGAAAGACAAAAGAATCTTAAAAGACTTTGAAACTTCTAAAATGAGTTTAAACATTTACACAAGCCCCTTGTTAGCTCTATTTTTCGTCTATATATCTGAGTTCATATCTTCTCTATTTTTTGGCCTTAGTTTTTTAGCATTGATCGGGCTATTTAGCAATCTTGGTATGGGTGGTCAAAGAATTGCAGATTTCCTTCAAATGTTATTTCAGAATTTATCTGATAAAACAAGTGACATCCATTTAATATTTGAATTACTGTCCTTTGGTTTTATCATCTTAACTGTGTTTAGATGGACTAGAAAAGTAGAGAAAAGACCGATTCGAACCTTGGGATTCTATAAAGAAAATTTTTTAAGTGCCTTATTTAAAGGATACGGTCTTGGTCTATCCCTCTTTATACTTGCTTTGGCTGGACTAGTAGTGTTGGGGCAGTATCAATTTGACTCCATTCACTTGGATACTTATTCGCTAGCTTTTACTTTATTTACAATACCTTTTTGGATTTTACAAGGAACGGCAGAAGAATTGGTTACTCGTGCTTGGCTGATTCCACAATTGGCTAAGAGAACCAATATTAAAGTCGCTATTATCATATCTAGTAGTCTCTTTACCTTACTTCATTTAGGAAATCCAGGCATAACTTTCTTATCTGCAATTGATCTCTTTTTATTCGGAGTTGCCATGTCCCTATATCTTCTTAAAACAGATACTATATGGGGTATAGGTGGTATTCATGGAGCTTGGAATTTCGCACAGGGAAACCTCTTTGGAGTATTAGTTAGTGGTCAGTCTTCAGGAACATCAATCATGAAATTTACTCCACAAGGCAATCAAGACTGGCTATCTGGTGGGTCTTTTGGTATTGAGGGTTCCATCGTGTCCAGTATTATTTTGTTTCTGCTGATTCTTTATCTCGCTTATCAATTAAAGAAAGAAAATGAAAGGATGTGACTTCGGTCCGTCCTTTTCTTCGTGAAAATGCTACAAGTATGCTAAAATAGGAATAGCACATGGAGAGAGGATTCTTATGATTAACCGCATTACAGATAATCAATTTAAACTAGTATCAAAATATCAACCTTCAGGAGACCAACCTCAAGCTATTGAGCAGTTGGTTGATAATATCGAGGGGGGAGAAAAAGCTCAGATTCTGATGGGGGCGACTGGTACAGGGAAGACCTATACCATGAGTCAAGTCATTTCCAAAGTCAATAAACCAACTCTGGTTATTGCCCACAATAAAACTCTAGCAGGACAGCTCTATGGGGAGTTTAAGGAATTTTTCCCTGAAAATGCTGTTGAGTACTTCGTATCCTACTATGATTATTACCAGCCAGAGGCCTATGTCCCTTCTAGTGATACCTACATTGAGAAGGATAGTTCTGTCAATGACGAGATTGACAAGCTCCGTCACTCAGCGACTTCAGCCCTTTTGGAGCGTAATGATGTTATTGTCGTGGCCTCAGTCTCTTGTATCTATGGTTTGGGTTCGCCCAAGGAATACGCTGATAGTGTCGTGAGTCTCCGTCCTGGTCTAGAGATTTCTCGTGATAAACTCTTGAATGACTTGGTTGATATCCAGTTTGAACGTAATGATATTGATTTCCAACGGGGAAGATTTCGTGTGCGTGGGGATGTAGTGGAGATTTTCCCAGCATCTCGTGATGAACACGCCTTTCGAGTAGAATTTTTTGGAGACGAAATTGACCGTATTCGTGAAGTTGAGGCTCTGACAGGTCAGGTCTTAGGAGAAGTGGATCATTTGGCTATTTTCCCAGCTACTCACTTTGTGACCAATGATGACCACATGGAAGTTGCCATTGCCAAGATTCAGGCCGAGTTGGAGGAGCAGTTAGCTATCTTTGAAAAGGAAGGTAAACTGCTAGAAGCCCAGCGTTTGAAACAGCGGACAGAGTATGATATTGAAATGTTGCGTGAGATGGGCTATACTAACGGGGTTGAAAATTATTCTCGTCACATGGATGGTCGTAGCGAAGGTGAGCCTCCTTATACGCTTCTCGACTTCTTCCCAGATGATTTCTTAATCATGATTGATGAGAGCCACATGACCATGGGGCAAATCAAGGGCATGTACAATGGAGACCGTTCGCGTAAAGAAATGCTGGTTAATTATGGTTTCCGTTTGCCGTCTGCTCTGGACAATCGTCCTCTCCGTCGTGAAGAATTTGAAAGCCATGTGCACCAGATTGTTTACGTTTCAGCGACACCTGGTGACTATGAAAATGAACAGACCGAGACAGTGATTGAGCAAATCATTCGTCCGACAGGGCTTTTGGATCCTGAGGTGGAAGTCCGTCCGACAATGGGACAGATTGATGACCTCTTAGGTGAAATCAATGCCCGTGTTGAAAAGAATGAACGAACCTTTATAACCACCTTGACCAAGAAAATGGCAGAGGATTTAACTGACTACTTTAAAGAAATGGGCATTAAGGTCAAGTACATGCACTCGGATATCAAGACTTTAGAGCGGACAGAGATTATCCGTGACCTGCGTTTGGGTGTCTTTGATGTCTTGGTCGGAATCAACCTGCTCCGTGAAGGAATTGACGTTCCCGAGGTAAGCTTGGTTGCTATTCTCGATGCTGACAAGGAAGGTTTCCTTCGTAACGAACGTGGACTCATCCAGACCATTGGTCGTGCTGCCCGTAACAGTGAAGGTCATGTCATCATGTATGCGGACACGGTTACCCAGTCTATGCAACGTGCTATCGATGAAACTGCCCGCCGTCGGAAAATCCAGATGGCTTATAATGAAGAACATGGTATCGTGCCACAAACCATTAAGAAAGAAATCCGTGACCTGATTGCTGTGACCAAGGCAGTTGCCAAGGAAGAGGACAAGGAAGTCGATATCAATAGCCTCAATAAACAAGAACGCAAAGAACTGGTCAAGAAACTCGAAAAACAAATGCAAGAAGCAGTTGAAGTGCTTGACTTTGAACTAGCAGCTCAGATTCGAGATATGATGCTGGAAGTTAGGGCGTTGGATTAAGGAAAAGAAAATAAATGACGATTATTATCAAATCAATGGAAACTCCTGAAGAGATAGAAGGTAAATCCTTTGTTCACTGGCAAACGTGGAGAGAGGCTTATGATGACCTTTTGCCTGCAGAATTTCAGGAGACAATGACATTAGAAAGGTGTCGATTCTTTAGTCAAAAGTATCCAGAAAATACATTGATTGCGATAGATGGCGTGAAGGTAGTTGGTTTTATAAGTTATGGCAACTTTCGTGATGAGACTATTCAAGCTGGTGAAATTATTGCTTTATATGTTTTAAAAGACTATTATGGAAAAGGAATCGCACAAAAGTTAGTGAAAGCAGCTTTGGTTGCTCTTGATCATTTTTCTGAAATTTTCTTATGGGTATTGAAAGATAACAAGCGCGCCATTGCTTTCTATCAAAAAATGGGTTTTACTTTTGATGGACAAGAAAAGATACTTGAACTTGGAAAGCCTATAGAGGAAAAACGAATGGTATTCAATTCTAAATAATTTTAAAAAGTAAAAGATAATATCTCTGGTAGTAAGTCTGAAAATTTAATAAATTAGAAAGCGAGAAAATATGTCCCGTTCCCAATTAACGATTTTAACAAACATTTGTCTGATTGAAGACCTCGAAACCCAGCGCGTGGTGATGCAGTATCGCGCTCCTGAAACCAATCGTTGGTATGGTTATGCCTTTCCAGGAGGCCATGTAGAAAATGGCGAGTCTTTCGCAGAGTCTGTCATTCGTGAAATCTATGAAGAAACAGGGTTGACTATCCAAAATCCTCAACTTGTCGGCATTAAAAATTGGCCACTGGATACAGGTGGGCGCTATATTGTCATTTGTTATAAGGCAACTGAGTTCTCTGGTACCCTTCGCTCTTCAGAAGAGGGAGAAGTTTCTTGGATTCAAAAAGACCAGATTCCACACTTGGATCTGGCCTATGATATGTTACCCTTGATGGAAATGATGGAAGCTCCTGACAAGTCAGAGTTTTTCTACCTCCACCGTACAGAAGATGGCTGGGAGAAGAAAATCTTCTAGTCTTTTACTAAACAACCGAGCTGATCCAAGGCCTCCTCTATATAGTGGAGGTCTTGTTGTGTTTCCTGTATAATAGTAATAATGGATTTGGAAAAAATATATGTACTCTGAAATAAATTTAAAATATTTTTAGAAAAGTATTGACAAATCAAAAGAAAACGTTTACTATAGAATAAGGGAACGGTTCCACAATGTAAGAAGGAGGAGTGATGACTACAATAAAACAGGTTGCTGAAGAAGCTGGAGTATCAAAATCAACGGTTTCAAGATATATATCAAAAAAAGGTTATGTTGGAGATGATGCGAGAGAGAAAATAAAAAATGCGATTAAAAAATTAAATTACACACCAAATGTATTAGCACAATCTTTGAAAACCAAAAAAAACCAAATGGTAGGACTCTTATTGCCAGATATTTCAAATCCCTTTTTCCCAAGATTGGTTCGAGGAGCTGAATCATATTTGAAAGATAAAGGTTATAGAATTATGGTTGGTACGATTTCAGACCAAGAATCTTTGAATGAATATGTTAACTTACTGTTGAAAACAAATGCTGCTGGAATTATTACTACACATGACTTCACAAAAGAATATCCAGATTTATCATTACCTGTTGTTGTGGTTGACCGGATTAGTAAAGATACAGGTTACGGTGTTTTTTCTGATAATCAGTCAGGTGGTCGTTTGGCTGCTGAAGCAATCTGTAATGCAGGTGCTAAACAAGTTCTGATTATTAAAGTTTTAGATGATAAAGCCGAGAATATAGCGGAACGGTTTGAAGCAAGTTTAAACTATTTGAGGAATAAATCTTTAGAAATTTGTATTGAAGAAAGTGAAACGTTTGACTTTGAAAAAATTCAAAAAGAAGCTAAAGAGAATCTAAAAAGAAATCCAAATATCGATAGTATTATAGCACCTTCTGATATTCATGCGATAGCTTATATTCATGAAATTTTAGCAATTGGTAAAAAAATTCCAGATGATATTCAAATCATTGGTTATGACGATATTGTACTTAGTCAATTTATTTACCCTTCTTTATCAACTATTCACCAATCATCATATAAAATGGGAGAACAGGCTGCAAAACTAATCTATAATATGGCAAATAAGTTCTCTATAGATGAAGCTAAAATTAAACTACCTGTTAGATACGTAGAAAGAAATACATTAAGGAGAAAGTAATGAGTAAAATTGTTGTTGTTGGAAGTATTTCAATGGACTTAGTTATGAGAACAAAAAGGATTCCAGAAGGAGGTGAAACGATTTTTGGGGATTCATTTAATATAGTTCCAGGTGGAAAAGGTGCAAATCAAGCGGTAGCTATTGGTAGATTATCCAGTGTAGAAGATAATATTTACATATTTGGAAACGTCGGAGAAGATATTTTTTCAGCAGATTTACTAAGTAATCTGCAAAATAATAATATTTCTACAGAACATGTGGGAACGGTACCACAATCTACAGGAGTTGCACAAATTACTTTATATGGAGGTGATAATAGGATTATTTATTATCCCGGAGCGAATAATTTAGTTAAAACAAATGATTGGAAAAATGAGTGGGAATTGATTAGTGATGCAAGTATTGTTGTATTACAGAATGAAATACCACATGAAGCCAACTTATCTATAGCTAAATTTTGTCAAGAAAATAAAGTTAAGGTGCTTTACAATCCTGCACCAGCTAGAGAAACGGATATAGAGATGATTCCTTTTTGTGATTTTATTACTCCTAATGAGCATGAATGTTCAGAGCTTTTTCCAGATAAGAAATTAGAAGAAATTATTAAAATTTATCCTAATAAAATGATTGTGACATTAGGAGTTGAAGGTTCTATTTATTATGATGGGGCAGCAGTTCAGAAGATTCCTGCTATAAAAGCAGAAGTAGTTGATACTACAGGAGCAGGAGATACGTTTAATGGTGCTTTTGCTTATGCTATCTCAAAAGGAAAAGAGATGAATATTGCATTGTCCTTTGCAACGATTGCTTCACATCTTTCTGTTCAAAGGTTTGGAGCGCAAGGAGGCATGCCGAGTTTGAAAGAAATAAAGGAGCATTCAGGATATGAAGAAATATGGGATTTTAAATAGTAATATAGCAAAACTAGCTGATGATTTAGGTCATATGGATTTGGTTTGTATCGGAGATTTAGGATTGCCAGTTCCAAAAGGTGTTGATAAAATTGATTTAGCATTAAGAAAAGGCAATCCAAGTTTTTTAGAAGTTTTAAAAGAATATTCAGATCATGTACTTATTGAAAAAATTTTCTTAGCAGAAGAAATTAAGGAAAAAAACAAAGAACAGTGGCAAGCAGTTCTAGATCTTTTAGGATCGAATATAATTATTGAATATATTAGTCATGAAGAATTGAAAGCTATGAATACTAAAGTTAAGGCAGTTATTCGCACTGGGGAAGATACACCATATTCGAATATAATCTTGCAATCAGGAGTTATTATTTAGAAGGGGGTTGCCTATGAAAATTGAAATGAAGAACATTTCAAAATCTTTTGGGAATAATCGTGTTTTAGAAAGTATTGATTTGGTTCTTAATTCAGGAGAAGTTCATGCTTTAATGGGAGAGAATGGTGCAGGCAAATCAACCTTAATGAATATTTTAACTGGACTTTTTCCAGCTACTTCAGGAACTATTTTTATTGATGGAAAAGAAAAAACATTTTCTAATCCTCAAGAGGCAGAACGGTTTGGACTGAGTTTTATTCATCAAGAAATGAATACTTGGCCAGATATGACTGTACTTGATAATCTTTTTTTAGGAAGAGAAATTAAAAATTCGATTGGGTTTCTAGATAAAGTTAGTATGGAAAGGAAAGCTAAAGAAGCGTTTAAACGTCTTAATATCTCTATTCCTCTTGATGCAATCATTGGTCAATTATCAGTCGGACAACAACAAATGATAGAAATAGCAAAATGTTTATTATCAGAAGTTTCCTTGTTAATTATGGATGAACCCACAGCAGCTTTAACTGATCGTGAAACTGAAACACTTTTTAAAGTGATAGAAGGATTAAAATCTGATGGTGTAGGTATTGTGTATATTTCACATCGGATGGAAGAAATCTTTAAGATTACAGATCTTATAACTGTTATGAGGGATGGGTTTGTAATTGATACTAAGAAAACGAAGTTAACTAATGCGGATGAATTAGTTCAGAAGATGGTAGGTCGTGAATTAGAAGATTATTATCCAGAAAAAAAGGCTGAGATTGGGAATATTGTTTTTCAAGCTAAGAATCTTTCTGGTGATGCTTTTACGGATATTTCTTTCTATGTACGTCAAGGGGAAATTCTTGGTTTTTCTGGTTTGATGGGTGCTGGTCGTACTGAAATAATGCGAGCAATTTTTGGAATTGATTCTTTAAAATCTGGTCAAATTATAATAAACGAAGAACAACTGATAATTAAAAATCCTTTTGAAGCAATTAAGCATGGAATTGGTTTCTTAACAGAAGATCGTAAAGATGAGGGATTGATTTTAGATTTTTCTATTAAAGATAATATGACTTTACCTAGTACTCGAGATTTTGTTAAAAATGGTATTTTTGATAATAAAACAAGTGATATATTTGTACAACGTTTAATTGATAGGCTACGAATTAAATCAGGTTATCCAGATAAGGAAGTTGGAACACTTTCTGGTGGTAATCAACAGAAAGTAGTTTTAGCAAAATGGATAGGTATTGCACCAAAAGTACTGATTTTAGATGAGCCAACTCGTGGGGTAGATGTTGGTGCTAAGCGTGAAATTTACCAATTAATGAATGAATTGGCTGAACGAGGTGTGCCAATTATTATGGTATCTTCAGATTTACCAGAAGTGATCGGAGTCAGTGATCGCATTATGGTCATGCATGAAGGAAGAATTAGTGGAGAATTAACACGTCAAGAAGCTACACAAGAAAAAGTTATGCAACTAGCTACAGGAGGACAATAGTGTGAAAAATACTATGAAGTATATGTCAGAATTGACAACAGTAATAGCATTGATAATTTTAATGGCTGTCATCACTATTATCAATTCAAATTTTTTAACAGCAAATAATCTGTTAAATTTACTATTGCAAGTAACATCAAATGCACTGATCGCTTTTGGAATGACCTTTGTTATTCTAACAGGTGGAATTGATTTATCAGTTGGATCAATTTTAGCCTTATCCAGTGCGCTAACCGCTGGCCTATTAGGATCTGGAATGCCTGTTACGTTAGCAATTCTCATCTCTTTAATTTTGGGTTGCATTCTGGGGATGATGAATGGTTTATTGATTTCCTACGGGAAATTAGCTCCATTTATCGTTACTTTAGCAACTATGACTATTTTTAGAGGCGCAACACTTGTTTATACAAATGGGAATCCTATCACAAAAGGATTAAGTGATACATTCTTATTTCAATTTTTGGGGCAAGGTTATATAGTCGGAATTCCATTTCCTGTAATTATTATGTTTATTGTATTTATTGTTTTATATGTTTTACTTCATAAAACAGCATTTGGTAAATCTGTGTATGCTATAGGGGGGAATGAAAAAGCAGCATATATATCAGGTGTGAAACTAAATAAAGTGAAAATTATCATTTATTCAATTTCAGGTATGATGGCTTCAATTTCTGGATTGATTATAACATCACGCTTAAATTCTGCTCAACCAACAGCAGGTGCTAGTTATGAAATGGATGCTATTGCAGCTGTTGTTCTTGGGGGAACCTCATTATCAGGAGGTAAAGGTCGTATACTAGGGACTCTAATAGGTGCTTTAATTATTGGAGTTTTGAATAATGGACTTAATATTATTGGTGTTTCAGCATTTTGGCAGCAAGTAGTAAAAGGAGTTGTAATTTTAATTGCTGTTCTGATTGATCGTTTTAAAGTTGTAAAACAGTAGAATCATTTTCAATTTTTTTGGAAATAGTAATAATTTATTAGATGACGAACAATAATCGGGATTGAAACTATCCCTATAGATATATATTACGAGGAGTAATAACATGAAAATTATTAAAAAAATTAGCATTTTTGCTTTGTTTGTAACATTTATTTTTGCTTTAGTAGCTTGTGGAAAAACTGGTTTAGGAAATTCATCAAATGATAATAAATCTACGACTCAGAAGTCGGCAAAAGAATTAAAATTAGGAGTTTCTATTTCGACTACTAATAATCCCTATTTTGTGGCTATGAAAGATGGTCTTGAAAAAGCCGCAGGAGAAAAAGAAGTAACTTTGAAGATAGCAGATGCACAAGATGATGCTGCTAGACAAGCAGATGATATTCAAAATTTTATTAGTCAAAATGTAGATGCTTTACTAATTAATCCAGTTGATTCTGATGCAATTGTTACATCTATTAAAGCTGCTAATAATGCAAATATTCCAGTAATTTTAATTGACCGCGGTAGTAATGGTGGTGAAGTCTTGACAACTGTTGCTTCTGATAACGTAGAAGCAGGTAAAATGGCTGCCGAATTTATTACCAAGCAATTGGGAGAAAAAGCAAAAACTTTTGAATTGTCAGGAGTCCCTGGTGCTTCTGCAACAGTAGATAGAGGTAAAGGATTTGAACAAATTTCAAAGACAAATTTAGATGTTCTTTCTAGTCAATCCGCTAATTTTGATCGTGCAAAAGCTTTGAATACAGCGCAAAATATGATTCAAGGAAACAAAGAAGTACAAGCAATCTTTGCACAGAATGATGAGATGGCGTTAGGAGCTGCACAAGCAGTAAAAGCAGCTGGTCTTAGCAATGTATTAATTGTTGGTATTGATGGTCAACCAGATGCACATGACGCTATTGCAAAAGGTGATATTACTGCCACTATTGCTCAGCAACCAGCTAAGATGGGTGAAATCGCTATTCAATCAGCAATCGATCATTATCAAGGGAAAAAACTGGAAAAAGAAACAGTTTCTCCAATTTATCTTGTGACTAAGGATAATGTTGATCAACACAACTGGTGATATATTTTTAGTAAGTAGGTAGTTGTTAATTTTCATTCAATGTAGTTTTTAAATATTATTGTTAGTATTTGAGCTTTGGGGTGCAAAAAGACCAGCTTCCAAACTTGAATCTGGCCTATGATATGTTGCCTTTGATGGAAATGATGGAAGCTCCTGACAAATCTGAATTTTTTTACCATCGCCGTACAGAAGACGATTGGGAAAAGAAAATTTTCTAGTCTTTTACTAAATAACCGAGCTGATCCAAGGCCTCCTCGATATAGCGGAGGTCTTGTTGTGTTTCGGCTTCGACTAGGTGGTAATGGATACCATCTGTCAATTCAGATAGGGGTCTAAAGTCAGAATGCTCGACTTGTTCTAGAAAATGTTGCACATCTCTACGACAAGACAGTTTAAGCAAGGTTTCAATTTCTCCATAGACGGGATGGTCAATCAAGGTGTTTTGAACACGTCCACCATTATCAACGATAGCAAGGAGTTCCTGACCGATTTCTTCAACTTCATGTTTGACTTTGAAAAGTTTATGGACATAAGGATTGGTATCAATTTGCTTATAGATGTAGCCACGATTAGTGGATAGGATAGGAGCGCCATCGGCTCTTAAAATTGCAATGTCTTGTACAATGACTTGGCGTGTTACATGAAAATGCTCCGCCAATCTTTGGCCATTGAGGGCTTTAGGAGCTTCTTTCAAGAGTTGGAGCAGGGCTTGTTTGCGATCTTTTGTCATAGTTCTTCCTTTTAACGGCGTTTTCGAAGCACTTTATAGACAGCTAGTGCTAATGTATAGTCTACCATACTATGGATAATTGTACCAAATCCAACTAGTACAAATAGAACATAAAACATATTTTCTACATTGGTACCGGAAGTTGTGTAAAAAAGGACACAGGCCAATACTTCAGCAAGGGCATGAACAACAGCCAAAACAAAGTTGAAAATCCAGGAAGCTTTTGGTTTATCTAGGGTTTCGGGGAATTTTTGTAGGTAAAGAGCCCCCAAAGTCCCAAAAAAGATATGGGAAAAAGCTCGAAATACGATAACCATAGGATAGCCAGCCATCAAAAATCCAAAACTAGAGGCAAGGATGACAAAAACTGCCATCAAGGGCGACAAGAACATGGCAATAAAAATAGCGATATGGCTCCCCAAAGTGTAAGAAGCAGGCGGAATGACTATCTTAAAAGGCATAACAATTGGAATCAAAATTGCAATAGCCGTTAAGAGGGCAGTCATTGTCATAAATTGTGTCTTTTTCCGTGTGTTCATAAGAATCTCCTTTTTGACTGTATATACATTAGTATAGTACAATAAACCAGACAATAAAGCAAGGATTTACTTGAGTTTATAGGTCGTTTTTTAGTTAAAAGTTAGTAAAGATTTCACTAAAAAGAAACTGTATAGAGCAAAATCTCCACCTTCAAGTTTGAAAGCGGAGATTATTTTTATTTCTTCAAGGTTTGTAGTCTTGGAACAATGGCTAGGGTTAGAACTGCGGAAATAACTAATTCAGCAATGGAGTTTGTTGAGATAACAGTTGCTAGGAGTTTTTGGATATTACCATCAAAAACATTTCCAAAAAGGTAGAAAATTCCACCAAGTACAAAGACTGTGTTGGTAAGTGAACCAAGGGCACCAGCTAGAATCAGACCAGTTTTATTTTTCATCAGTTTATAAACTAGATACGGAGTCAAACCAATCAAAATACGTGGGACGATAGCAATGATAGCTGAGTAGATGTTTCCGTTTGGTACAAATGGGGAGAAGAGGTAGCTTGTCGGTAGAATCGTAATTGTATTAACCGTCAAACTAAGTAGCCCCATCAAAAATCCAAGTGTAACACCAACGCGTGGACCGTAGATAATGCTGGCAATAATGACAGGAATATGAACGATGGTCGGTTTGATTGGAAATGGAAAAAGGTTAAAGATAAGAGAGCTCAGAAAGTGTATCACGAGCATGGTTGCAAAAAAGATAGCAATGGGTGCAATATTAGAGCGTTTTTTCATCGAGAGTTTCCTTTATTCTTTCTAAAATAATTGTGAGGTCGGCTAAGGCTCCTCGTCCGTGGTCTCCACAAGCTAGTAGGGATTCCTTCGGAGCAATCAGCTGATAGCCGTAGCTTTCTAATGTTTTTAGATTAGCCTGAGTTGCTGGATGGTCATACATTTTTGTATTCATAGCAGGAGCTATTAGTTTGGGAATATGACTTGGCAAGGCTAAAGCTGTACTGGTTACCATGTTGTCCGCAAAGCCGTGGGCTAGTTTTGCAATCGTGTTAGCTGTTGCAGGGGCCACGATAAATAAATCTGCTTTTTTTCCAAGTTCGATATGATTGACTTGATCAGGATAGGGTTCCTTCATGACATCTAGGTGGACAGGATTCTGTGATAAGACCTGTAGTGTCAAAGGTTGGATAAACTCTGTAGCAGCTTGAGTCATTAAAACAGTAACTTGATGACCTTGTTTTTTAAGCGAACTAACTAAATCTGCCGACTTGTAAGAGGCGATTGACCCCGTTACAGCCAAGAGAATATGTGCCATAGCTTTCCTTTCTATGAATGATAGGCTTGAATTTTTTCAAGGAGGAGTTCTGCAATTTCTTCCTTAGTCTGAACTGTTTGAAGCTGATTTTTCTCAACAAAGATAGCATGGTGCTGGTTTTCTGAGATTTGAGTCAGATCATTTGCAATGATTAAGTCAGCTTGGTTCTTGACAAGACTTTTTCTAGCAATGTCAACTAGATGATATTCGTTAACATCAACCAGCAGTTTGAAACCAATCAGATGAATAGTAGGATTCCATTCCTTGACTAGGGATATGATTTTGGGTGTCTTTTTAAGGAACAAAACCTGAACCTCATCAGTTGAAGAAATCTTGGCCTGATGATTCTGCTTGTTTAAAAATTCTTCTAGATTGGAGCTAGCCTGAACTTCCTCAAGCCCTGTCATATAAACAGGAGTGTAGTCAGATACGGCCATTGAGTGAATCAAGACCTGATAATCCTGAATACGTTCTTGCATTTCAAGGAGAAGGTCGTTTGTATTGTTAATTTCTTGAATGCTTAGGTTGGGATGGGCTTTTGGCTTCAAAGCTCGTTTTGTCGTCATTAAACAAACTTCATGTCCTGAAGCAAGCAAGGTTTCTGTGATGATTTTGCCCAAGCGACCTGTAGAATGGTTAGTGATAGAGCGGACGCTATCGATAGCTTCGCTGGTACCGCCCGATGTAACTAAAATTTTCATAGCACTATTGTACACAAAAATAAACGGTAAGTAAAATGAAAGTGATAAATTTTTGGTAGAAACGAATATTTACTATAGTTTCAAACTATAAAGCCATATAAAATTTAAGAAAGGGCTCTAAAAATCTTAAAAAAATGGATATTTACGAACGTTTAGAGAGTTTGAGGATGTTAAAAATCTTGTTTTGTGATATAATGAATTATCATATAAGAGGTTAGAGGAGTTTTGAATGAAAACAGATATTGAAATCGCACAGAGTATTGAGTTGAAGCCAATCGTTGATGTTGTAGAGAAACTTGGTATTTCTTACGAAGATTTAGAGTTGTATGGAAAGTACAAGGCTAAGCTCAGCTTTGATAAAATTCGTGCAGTTGAGAGCAATCCAGTTGGGAAATTGATTTTGGTTACTGCCATCAACCCAACACCTGCAGGTGAAGGAAAATCAACTATTACCATTGGTCTTGCGGATGCCTTGAACAAGATTGGCAAGAAAACCATGATTGCTATTCGCGAACCGTCTCTTGGTCCAGTCATGGGGATCAAGGGGGGTGCTGCTGGCGGTGGTTATGCTCAAGTTCTACCAATGGAAGACATCAACCTTCACTTTACTGGAGACATGCATGCCATTACGACTGCCAACAATGCTCTTTCTGCCTTGATTGACAACCACTTACATCAAGGGAATGAGTTGGGAATTGACCAACGTCGTATCCTCTGGAAACGCGTTGTGGACTTGAATGATCGCGCCCTTCGTCATGTAACTGTTGGACTTGGTGGCCCTCTAAACGGTATTCCACGTGAGGATGGCTTTGATATTACCGTTGCTTCCGAAATCATGGCTATTCTTTGCTTGGCGACTGATATTGAAGATTTGAAACGTCGTTTGGCTAATATCGTTATTGGTTATCGTTACGACCGTACACCAGTTTCTGTAGGTGATTTGCAGGTTGAAGGTGCCTTGGCTTTGATTTTGAAGGATGCTATTAAACCGAACCTGGTTCAGACAATTTACGGTACACCTGCCTTTGTACATGGTGGTCCATTTGCTAATATTGCTCATGGATGTAATTCAGTCTTGGCAACAAACACAGCCCTTCACTTGGCTGATTACACAGTTACTGAAGCTGGTTTTGGTGCAGACCTTGGTGCCGAGAAATTCCTTGATATTAAGACACCAAACTTGCCAACATCTCCAGATGCAGTTGTCATTGTCGCAACCCTTCGTGCCCTTAAGATGAATGGTGGTGTGCCTAAAGATGCTTTGACAGAAGAAAATGTGGAGGCAGTTCGTGCCGGTTTTGCTAACTTGAAACGCCATGTTGAGAACATCCGTAAGTTCGGTATTCCAGCAGTTGTAGCAATCAATGAATTTGTCTCTGATACTGAAGCAGAAATCGCAGCCTTGAAAGAACTTTGTGCCTCAATCGATGTACCAGTTGAATTGGCTAGTGTCTGGGCTGATGGCGCGGAAGGTGGAGTAGCTCTTGCTGAAGCGGTTGTCAAGACTATCGCTGAAAATCCAGCTAACTATAAACGTTTGTATGACAATGACCTTTCTGTCCAAGAAAAGATTGAAAAGATTGTTACTGAAATCTACCGTGGTAGCAAAGTGAACTTTGAAAAGAAAGCTCAAACGCAAATCGCTCAAATTGTTCAAAATGGTTGGGACAAATTACCAATCTGTATGGCTAAAACTCAATATAGTTTTTCAGATAATCCAAATGCACTTGGAGCACCTGAAAACTTTGAAATTACCATTCGTGAATTGGTACCAAAATTAGGTGCAGGCTTCATCGTTGCCTTAACTGGTGATGTCATGACTATGCCAGGCCTTCCAAAACGACCAGCAGCCCTCAACATGGATGTTGAAAGCGATGGAACCGTTCTAGGCTTGTTCTAGTATATCGCAATTGACTTTGAGAGATTGGGTAAAAACTCAATTTCAGGAGAAAATGAAGTAAATTTCCCCATAATAGAGCGCATAATATCAAGGTTTTTCAACACCGAATATTATGTGTTTTTTGAGTTTAAAGACTTTTGCCCCACCTATTTCTTATTTGTTGCAAGCAGTTCATCAATAAGAACTATACTCTTCGAAAATCTCTTCAAACCACGTCAGATTCACCTTTCCGTATAGATGTTACTGACTACGTCAGTTCTATCTGCAACCTCAAAACGGTGTTTTGAGCTGACTACGTCAGTTCTATCCACAACCTCAAAACAGTGTTTTGAGCAACCTGCGGCTAAGCTTCCTAGTTTGCTCTTTGATTTTCATTGAGTATCAGTCCTCTTTCCCTTGGGAAGAGGCTTTTTAATACTAGGAAAAGGACAGTTAGAGTCTTCTGTGTTATACTAGAGATATGTTAGATTTGAAAGAATACGGTATCGTCATGTGGCCGGAGGAGAAGATTGTTTCTTTTCGTCAGAAACTCCTCACTTGGTATGATGAAAACAAAAGAGATTTACCTTGGAGGAGAAGTAAGAATCCTTATCATATCTGGGTGTCTGAAATTATGCTCCAGCAGACCAGAGTGGATACGGTTATCCCTTACTATGAACGATTCTTGGACTGGTTTCCAACAGTGGAAAGATTGGCGAATGCGCCTGAAGAGCGTTTGTTGAAGGCTTGGGAAGGTTTGGGTTATTATTCTAGAGTTCGTAATATGCAGGCTGCAGCCCAGCAGATTATGACTGACTTTGGTGGCCAATTTCCAAACACCTATGAAGGAATTTCCAGCTTGAAAGGAATTGGACCTTATACTGCAGGAGCCATTTCCAGTATCGCTTTTAATTTGCCTGAGCCAGCGGTCGATAGTAATGTTATGCGTGTTTTGGCCCGTCTGTTCGAAGTCAACCATGATATTGGGATTCCAAGTAATCGCAAAATTTTTCAGGCAATGATGGAAATCTTGATTGACCCAGAACGGCCAGGTGACTTTAATCAAGCCTTGATGGACTTGGGGTCTGATATTGAGGCTCCTGTAAATCCTAGACCAGAAGAGAGTCCGGTGAAGGACTTTAGTGCTGCATATCAGAATGGAACCATGGACCGTTATCCAATTAAGGCACCAAAGAAAAAGCCAGTTCCCATTTATCTTAAAGCCTTAGTTGTGAAAAATTCTCAGGGACAATTTTTACTTGAAAAAAATGAAAGTGAAAACTTGTTGGCAGGATTTTGGCATTTCCCACTGGTAGAAGTAGATGACTTTTCGGAAGAGGAGCAGTTTGACCTCTTTCATCAGGTTGCAGAAGAAAGTGTCAACTTTGGCCCCAGTCCAGAGGAGAGTTTCCAGCAGGACTATGATCTAGATGTTGATTGGTTTGATACTTATTTTGAGACTATCAAGCATGTCTTTAGCCATCGAAAGTGGCATGTACAGATTGTAGCAGGTCAGGTGAGTGACTTTCATGATTTTTCAGATAGAGAAGTTCGCTGGCTTTCACCAGAAGAGTTCAAGGATGTCCCACTTGCCAAACCCCAACAAAAAATCTGGCAGGCTTATGCAAAAGCCAACTTAGACAGTAGCAAAGACTAGCTATTGTGTCTTCTTGCTATTTTTTTGGTATAATAGTAGAGAAAAAGGTGAACATATGAAAAAAATATTAATTGTAGATGATGAAAAACCAATCTCAGATATTATCAAGTTTAATATGACCAAGGAAGGGTACGAGGTTGTAACTGCTTTTAATGGTCGTGAAGCGCTAGAGCAATTTGAAGCAGAGCAACCAGATATTATTATTTTGGATTTGATGCTTCCAGAAATTGATGGCTTAGAAGTTGCGAAGACTATTCGGAAGACTAGTAGTGTGCCTATTATCATGCTGTCAGCTAAGGATAGCGAATTTGATAAGGTTATCGGTTTAGAGCTTGGTGCAGATGACTATGTAACCAAACCCTTCTCCAATCGTGAGTTGCAGGCGCGTGTTAAAGCTCTTCTGCGTCGTTCTCAACCTATGCCAGTAGATGGGCAGGAAGCAGAAAGTAAACCTCAACCTATCCAAATTGGGGATTTAGAAATTGTTCCAGACGCCTACGTGGCTAAAAAATATGGAGAAGAACTAGACTTAACCCACCGTGAGTTTGAGCTTTTGTATCATTTGGCATCGCATGCAGGTCAAGTCATTACGCGCGAACACTTGCTTGAGACTGTCTGGGGTTATGACTATTTTGGTGATGTCCGTACGGTTGATGTGACTGTCCGACGTCTGCGTGAGAAGATTGAAGATACGCCCAGCCGACCAGAGTATATCTTGACGCGCCGTGGTGTAGGGTATTACATGAGAAATAATGCTTGATTTACTGAAACAAACCATTTTTACCAGAGATTTTATCTTTATTCTGATTTTGTTAGGTTTCATCCTTGTTGTGACCCTCTTATTACTGGAGAATAGACGTGATAATATTCGATTGAAGCAAGTCAATCAAAAGGTTAAAGATTTGATTGCAGGAGATTATTCCAAGGTTCTTGATATGCAAGGTGGGTCTGAAATCACCAATATTACCAATAATTTGAATGACTTGTCGGAGGTTATTCGTCTCACTCAGGAAAATCTAGAACAAGAAAGTAAGCGGCTAAATAGTATTCTGTTTTATATGACAGATGGGGTCCTTGCGACCAATCGTCGGGGGCAGATTATCATGATTAACGATACAGCCAAGAAGCAACTGGGGTTGGTTCAGGAAGATGTTCTGAATAGAAGCATTTTGGAAGTACTCAAGATAGAAGAAGACTATGAATTGCGTGATTTGATTACCCAAAGTCCAGAATTGTTGCTAGATTCCCAAGATATCAATGGCGAATATTTGAACCTTCGAGTTCGCTTTGCCTTGATACGTCGAGAGTCTGGCTTTATTTCAGGTTTGGTGGCTGTTTTGCATGATACGACGGAGCAGGAGAAGGAAGAACGCGAACGGAGACTCTTTGTTTCCAATGTTAGCCATGAGTTACGGACTCCTTTAACCAGCGTGAAATCCTATCTTGAAGCCTTGGATGAGGGGGCTTTGTGTGAAACTGTAGCACCAGACTTTATCAAGGTGTCTCTGGACGAAACCAACCGTATGATGCGCATGGTGACGGACCTCCTTCATCTTTCACGGATTGATAATGCCACCAGTCACTTGGATGTGGAACTGATTAACTTTACTGCTTTTATTACCTTTATCCTCAATCGTTTTGACAAGATGAAAGGACAGGAAAAGGAGAAAAAATATGAGTTGGTGAGAGATTATCCCATCAATTCTATCTGGATGGAAATTGATACAGATAAGATGACACAGGTTGTCGACAATATTTTAAATAATGCTATTAAGTATTCGCCAGATGGGGGTGAAATCACTGTCAGAATGAAGACAACTGAAGACCAGATGATTTTATCCATTTCTGACCAGGGTTTAGGGATTCCTAAGCAGGATTTACCACGTATCTTTGACCGTTTCTATCGTGTGGATCGTGCTAGAAGTCGTGCACAAGGTGGTACAGGTCTAGGACTGTCTATCGCTAAAGAAATTATAAAACAACATAAGGGCTTTATTTGGGCCAAGAGTGAATATGGCAAGGGTTCAACCTTTACCATTGTGCTCCCTTATGATAAGGATGCAGTGAAAGAAGAAGTATGGGAGGACGAAGTAGAAGACTAGAATGAGTGAAATAGGCTTTAAATACAGTATTTTAGCGTCGGGTTCCAGTGGAAATTCCTTTTATCTGGAAACCTCAAAAAAGAAGCTTTTAGTAGATGCAGGCTTATCTGGTAAGAAAATTACCAGCCTACTTGCTGAAATTAACCGCAAGCCAGAAGACCTGGATGCCATCTTGATTACCCATGAGCATTCAGACCATATCCATGGAGTAGGCGTTTTGGCTCGCAAGTATGGTATGGATCTTTATGCCAATGAAAAGACCTGGCAGGCTATGGAAAATAGCAAGTATCTCGGTAAGGTAGACTCGTCGCAAAAGCATATTTTTGAAATGGGTAAAACCAAAACCTTTGGAGATATCGACATCGAGAGTTTTGGTGTAAGCCATGATGCAGTCGCACCGCAGTTTTATCGCTTTATGAAGGATGACAAGAGTTTTGTCATGCTGACTGATACAGGTTATGTTAGCGATCGTATGGCGGGAATTGTCGAAAATGCGGACGGCTATCTTATTGAGTCCAATCATGATGTAGAGATTTTGCGAGCAGGTTCTTACGCTTGGCGACTCAAACAACGAATCCTATCTGACCTCGGTCACCTTTCTAACGAAGACGGTGCTGAAGCTATGATTCGTACCTTGGGAAACCGCACTAAGAAAATCTACCTTGGGCATTTATCTAAGGAGAACAATATCAAGGAACTGGCTCATATGACCATGGTCAATCAGCTGGCTCAAGCTGATCTGGGAGTCGGAGTGGACTTTAAGGTTTATGATACCTCACCAGATACCGCAACACCCTTGACGGACATATAGAAAGAACGCTGAGAAGGTGTTCTTTTTATATTGACTGAACACCTAAAAAGTAATACAATGGTGTTACCATTAAAAAAGGGAGTGCAAAAGATGACTACTATTACATTAAAAGTTTCTGAAGCTGATAAAACATTTATGAAAGCAATGGCTAAGTTTGAAGGAGTTTCTCTGTCGGAACTTATCCGCACCAAAACTCTTGAAGCTCTAGAAGACGAATACGACGCTCGTGTGGCAGATTTAGCCTATCAAGAGTATTTAGACGACTTGGAAAAAGGAGTTGAGCCTATTACTTGGGAAGAAATGATGCATGATTTAGGCTTGGAGGATGAATAATTTGTATAAATTAGTTCCGACAAGACGATTCATCAAGCAATTGAAAAAATTGGATCGTTATACGCAGAAGCTAATTACAAACTATTTACAAACCAATGTTTTGGAAGACCCAAGACGACACGGAAAGGCTTTGGTTGGTAATCGTGTTGGTCAATGGCGCTATAGAATTGGTAATTATCGAGTTATCGTACAAATTGTAGATGATGAATTAGTCGTTGCTACTCTAGAAGTTGGTCATAGGAGAGATATTTATTGAATTACTTTTTTCAAGTAAATTTTCATTATGGCTTCAAGCCAGT